>JAXJLC010000348.1:0-10578 GCA_036297365.1 Collinsella sp. | reverse complement strand
TTTGGGACACGTACGATCATGCGGAGAAAGACGGGCACCGCAGCCCTCGCAGAACACGAACTCGGTGTGCTCGGGGCCATCGCCCGGACCCACATAGGCGTTGCAGTAGGGGCAGAACGAGGCGCCGTCCTCGATAGTCTTAAGGCAATGCGGGCAGATCACGGCATCCTCTTTTCGAAGCAATTCAAACAATCGAGGTTAGAGCATAACATCGCCACGGCCCCACAGGAGCAAGGCACCAATTCAACATCGGCAGGGCGCGTAGTTACTTCTTCTTTTTGCTTGGCATCGAGACTTTGATGCCTTGGGCGGACTTGGTCACGCGAGAGCGCTTGGCTCCGGTACTCTTCTTTTTCTTGGGCTGGGCCTGGGCCACGCCCTCGAGTGCGCGGGCCTCGGCCTCGCGAGCGGTGCGATCTTCGCGGCGCTGCGCCATGTCGGCGGCGACGCGCTTGGCAAAACGTTCGGCCGTCGAGCCCGTCGAGCTCACCTTGCCGCCACCGCGACCCAGGCGGACGCGCACACCGCGGCCAAAACCAGTTGCGGCATGACGACGACGCGGCTTGAGCGAATCCATCATCGTGGCGAGCTTAAAGAACACCGAGCAGGTAAAGACCACGATAACAGCCAAGATAACCATCTGGCCCATCGACAGGTTGGCAATAGACAGCAGCTCCGGGAATCCGATAACGCCCACCAGGATGCCGGCGACTACAAACACAAAGAGCACCACACGTAAGGGCGTGAGAGGCTGCGAGATGCGCCAGATTAGGCTGACGCTCGCCGCGCACGACGTAAGCAGGCACATCGTAGACAGCGTGAGCTGGCTAAAGCCAAACACGCGCGCCACAAAGATGTCGAGCGCCGCAGCCAAAATGACCGCAATCGACGCCGGCAGTGCACGCTTGAGTACGTTGCTCAAAAACGCACCCTTCACACGAGCATTGTTGGGCTCCAGGCCCAACACAAAGCCCGGCGCGCCGATGCAGAAGAAGTTAATGAGCGTCATCTGGATGGGCTCGAAGGGGTACGGCGGCAGCGCGATACACAGCGCCGCCAGGCCCATCGAGAACAGCGTCTTGGTCAGGAACAGTGAGGCCGAACGCTGCAGGTTGTTGATGGAGCGACGGCCCTCGGCCACCACGGCGGGCATCGAGGCAAAATCGTTGTCGACGAGTACGATTTCGGCCACATTACGCGCGGCATCGGAGCCGGCCGCCATGGCGACGGAGCAGTCGGCCTCCTTGAGCGCCAGCACGTCGTTGACGCCGTCGCCCGTCATGGCCACGGTGTGCTCGCGGCGCTTGAGCGCCTGCACGAGCTCGCGCTTCTGCTGCGGGGTCACACGACCAAAGACATGGTAGCGGTCCACTGCGGCATCGAGCTTGGCCGGCGTATCGAGCGTCGTGGCGTCCACATAAGCGTCCGCCCCCGGCACGCCCACCACGCGCGCGATCGACGACACCGTACGCGGGTCGTCGCCGCTGATCACGTTGAGGGTCACGCCCTGCTCGTTAAAGTAGCCGATGGTCTCGGCCGCCGAGGTACGAATCTCGTCGCGGATGGTCACAAATCCCACGGGCTCGGCCTCGCCCACCATATCCCCATCGGGCGTAAAGCCGTCCACGCGCGCCACCACGAGCACGCGGCAGGTATCGGCAAGCTCGGCGACACGGTTCTCGACCTGGGCAAACGCACGATCAGAGAGCACAAATTGCGCGGCGCCCATTACGTAGGAGCCCTGCGCAAAAGAAGCGCCGCTCCATTTTTTAGACGACGAGAATGGAATGACCGACAGCGGCTCAGACACCTCGACCGGGCGATCGGCGTAATAGTTGAGCAGCGCCTGGCAGGTCTCGTTGGCATCGGCCGAAGTCGCACGTGCCACGTTAGCCAGCGCAAAATCGAGCACTGTGGTATCGACGGGAACAGCCGCCTCGTCCGAGTCCACGCCAAAGCCAACACCCTCAACAGGCAGCGGATACGTGCCCTCGACCTCCATACGGCCCGACGTGATGGTGCCCGTCTTGTCCAGGCACAGCACGTCGACGCGAGCGAGTGTCTCGATGCAGTAGAGCTGCTGTGCCAGCACCTTACGGCGGGCCAGGCGCACCGTGGCGATGGCGAGCACCGACGAAGTCAGCAGCACCAGGCCTTGCGGGATCATACCCAGCAGGGCGCCCACCGTGGACAGCAGCGCCGACGAAGGCACATGACCGGCCAACAGCTCGGAGAAGCACCACGAAAGCGCGCTATCGCCCGGGGTTCCCGCGGCATCCCACAGCTCGCTCACACTCGAGGCAAACAACGCCAAACCGAGCGGGATCATGATGATGCTCGCAAAGCGCACGATGGCGTTCAGCGCGTTCATGATCTCGGAATTAACCTTTTTGACGTACTTGGCCTCGTTATTAATTTTGGCCACGTAGTTGTCGGCGCCGACATGGATCACGCGGGCGCGCAGCAGGCCCGAGTCGATAAAGCTGCCGCTCATGAGCTCAGAGCCTGGCTGTTTCTTAATAAGGTCGCTCTCGCCCGTCAGCAGGCTCTCGTTCACGAGCGCCTCGCCCGACACCACCACGGCGTCGGCGGGAATCTGGTCGCCGCGCCCCAAGCGGATGATGTCGTCGAGCACGATCTGGTCCAGGTCGAGCTCCACCTCGGCGCCGTCGCGCACCGCGATGGCCTTCTTGGAGGTCAGCAGCGTGAGCTTATCGACCATCTTCTTGGAACGCATGGACTGAATGACGCCAATAGCGGTATTGAGGAACACCACGAACAGGAACGTCAGATTCTTAAACGAACCGGTCAAAATGACCAGGAACGCCAAGATCACGTTGATCAAATTGAACAACGTGCAGAGGTTCTCGATGATGAGCTCTTTGACCGACTTGGTCTTGAACTCCATGTTGCGGTTGATCTTACCGGCGGCGATGCGCTCCTCAACCTCGGCGGTCGAGAGTCCGCGCTCGATATCCGTTGCTGCCATACCACGTCCCATCACGTCGCGTCGGTATAAGAAAAACCGCCCGGATCATGCGAGGTTCGGACGGTCTTACGTTCGATGGTGCCCCATGTTGGATTCGAACCAACGGCCTTCTGCTCCGGAGGCAGACGCTCTAATCCCCTGAGCTAATAGGGCCAACGTTTGGCATTATACCCAAGTGCACCACGGGCTATCAAAATAAAAGAAAAAGCTTTGCAATTCCGAGGAAGACGCGGCGCAACGGCCCACTTTAGAAGGCAAAAGCGAGTCAGATAGTATAAACTCTCATGCACCATATATACACGGCTCGCATTGCGGGCCGTTTTTGCAAAAGTTATCCATCGAGGTGAGAGGCACACCATGATTGCAATTTTAAAGCAGAGCGCCAGCGACGAGGCCGTCGGCCATATCGTCAGCTGGATTGAGAAAAAGGGCCTGAAGACCGATGTCTCGCGCGGCGAGAATGAGACGATTATCGGCTTGGTGGGCGATACGACCAAGATCGACCCGTTCCTGCTCGAGTCCATGGATGTCGTCGAGCGCGTGCAGCGCGTCTCCGAGCCGTTCAAGCGCGCCAACCGCAAGTTCCACCCCGAGGACTCCGTTATCGACTGCGGTCACGGCGTCAAGATCGGCGGCGACCAGTTCCAGGTCATCGCCGGTCCCTGCTCCGTCGAGGGCGAGAACCTCATCCGCATCGCACGCCGCGTGAAGGCCGCCGGCGCCACGATGCTGCGCGGCGGTGCCTACAAGCCCCGCACCTCCCCCTACGCCTACCAGGGCATGGGCCCCGCCGGCCTCGACCTGCTGTGCGAGGCGTCTGCCGAGCTCGACATGCCGATCGTCACCGAGATCATGGATCCACGCGACGTGCAGGTCTTCTTGGACAAGAAGATTGACGTCATGCAGATCGGCGCCCGCAACGCCCAGAACTTCCCCCTGCTCAAGGAGGTCGGCAAGACCCAGACCCCGATTCTGCTCAAGCGCGGCATGTCCGGCACGATCGACGAGCTGCTTATGGCAGCCGAGTACATCATGAGCGAGGGCAACGACAACGTCATCCTGTGCGAGCGCGGTATCCGCACCTTCGAGACCCGCACCCGCAACACCTTCGACCTTAACGCCGTGCCGGTGCTGCACCGCCTGTCGCACCTGCCCGTCGTCGCCGACCCCAGCCACGCCACCGGCTACACCCGCTACGTCGAGCCCATGGCGCTCGCCGCAACCGCCTGCGGTGCCAACGGCCTGGAGATCGAGGTCCACGACGAGCCGAGCCGCGCCTGGTCCGACGGCGCCCAGGCCCTCACCCCCGATCAGTTCGACGACACCATGCGCCGCATCCGAGCCATCCGCGAGGTTGTCTGCCAAGAGACCATGGAGTAGCCCATGGGTACGGTGAGAAACGCGCGCGTTAACCAGGGCGGCCCCAAGTGCGCGGGCATCGTGGGCCTGGGCCTCATCGGCGGTAGCTTTGCCCGCGGCTATGCACAGGCGGGCGTCCGCGTGCTGGCCTGGGACCCCGATGACGATGTCATGACGGCCGCCAGCATGGGCACTGTCGCCGGAGAGCTCAACGACAAGACACTCGGCGAATGCGACATCATCGTCCTGGCTTGCTACCCCGAGGCATGCATCGAGTGGCTCGAGACGCACGCCAAGGCGCTCGCCGACGCCACCGACACCGACGCCATCATGGGCCCCGTGGTGATCGACACGGTGGGCGTCAAGGGCATCGTGTGCGAACGCGCCTTTGAGCTTGCCCGCGAGCACGGCTTTTACTTTGTGGGCGCGCACCCCATGGCGGGCACGCAGTACTCGGGCTATGCGCACTCCCGCGCCGACCTGTTCCAGGGCGCGCCGCTCGTGCTCGTGCCGCCCGCGGTGGACGACGCACTTAAGCTGGAGCTTTTGGGCCAGGTGCGCGAGATGGTGCGCCCCTTGGGCTTTGGCAAGTTCAGCGTGACCAGCGCCGCCGAGCACGACCGCGTCATCGCCTTCACGAGCCAGCTTGCGCACGTGGTATCCAACGCCTACGTCAAGAGCCCCACTGCCCAGGTCCACCACGGCTTTTCGGCCGGTAGCTACCGCGATCTCACCCGTGTGGCGCACCTCAATCCTCAGATGTGGTCCGAGCTTATGATCGACGACGCCGATGCGCTCGCCTTCGAGATTGACCACCTGATCGAATCGCTCGGCGCCTACAGCTGTGCGCTCAAGGACCGCGACCAGCGCTATCTGGAGAATCTCCTTGCCGAGGGCGATCGCATCAAGCGCGCACTCGATGACGAGAGCGCCCGCTAGACCACCCATCACGCCAGGTCGAAAGGACCATAGCTTATGGCGATTACCATCGATATCGACACTGCACGCCCATACCAGGTGCATGTTGGCACGTTTTTGCTGGAGCAGACGGGACCGCTCGTGCGCGCCACTGCCGGCGGCACCAAGGCCGTCATCGTGACGGACACCAACGTAGGCCCGCTCTACCAGATGCCCGTTAAGCAGAGTCTGGAGGCATCAGGCTACGAGGTGAGCATCTGCACCTTCGAGGCCGGCGAGGCCCATAAGCGCGCCGAGACCTATGTTGCCATTTTGGAGTTTGTGGCCGAGCACGAGCTTTCGCGCTCCGACGTGATCGTGGCACTCGGCGGCGGCGTCGTGGGCGACGTGGCGGGCTTTGTGGCCGCCACCTACATGCGCGGTTGCAAGTTTGTACAGATCCCCACGAGTCTGCTCGCCATGGTGGATTCGTCGGTGGGCGGCAAGACCGCCATCGACCTGGCTGCCGGCAAGAACCTGGCCGGCGCCTTTTGGCAGCCGAATGTGGTTATCGCCGACGTGGGGTGCCTGGCCACCCTTACGCCCGAGCAGTTCGCCGACGGCTGCGGCGAGGTCGTCAAGCACGCCGTGATCGCCGACCCAGAGCTTTTCGCCGAGCTGGAGAAGACCCCGCTCACGCTGGAGCTGCTCAACCGCGATGTAGCCCGCGTAGCGCTCATCATCGCCCGCAATATTGACATCAAGCGCGCCGTGGTCGTCGCCGACGAGCGCGAAACCAACCAGCGCAAGCTCCTCAATTTTGGACACAGCGCCGGACACGCCGTCGAGGCCTGCGAGCACTTTGAGCTCGGACACGGCAACTGCGTTTCGATCGGCATGGGCATCATCACGCGCGCCGCGGCCCTGCACGGCATTTGCGATGCTGCACTGCCCGATCGTATTGAGGAACTCTGCGCCCGCCATGGCCTCAAGACCCGCTGCGACCTAGATGCCGACGCCGTCTTTGCCGAGGCGCTGCACGACAAAAAACGCTCCGGTGACACCATCGACCTGGTGATTCCGCACGACATTGGCCGCTGCAGCATCGACCGCATGCCGCTTTCCACCTTCCACGATTTGATTGCCGAGGGCCTCGGCCAGAAGGGAGACGCTTCCGCATGTTAGCCCGCATTACCCCGTCCCCGCTCAAGGGCACCGTTCCCGCCATCGCGTCCAAGTCGATGGCGCATCGCCTGATCATCTGCGCTGCGCTTGCCAACGGCGAGACGCACGTTACCTGCAACACCACCTGCGCCGACATCGAGGCCACGGTGCGTTGCCTCACGGCGCTCGGCGCCCGCATCGAGACCGCCGAGGACGGCTTCCAGGTCCACCCCACTATGAAGAGCGTTGAGTTTGGCCTGCTCAAGGCCCTTGCCGGTGGCACGCTCGACTGCGGCGAGAGCGGCTCCACGCTGCGTTTTATGCTGCCTGTCGCCTGTGCGCTGGGTGCGGAGGCCACCTTTGTGGGCCAAGGTCGCCTAGGCGCCCGCCCGCTCTCCCCGCTCTCGGACGAAATCATCGCCGCCGGCTGCGACCTGCAGGGTCTGGGCGGTTTTCCGCTCAAGACGAGCGGCCGCATGCGCCCGGGCACCTTTGTGCTGCCGGGCAACGTGAGCTCGCAGTACATCTCGGGCCTGCTGCTGGCGGCTCCGCTGCTGGCCCAGCCCTCCTGCGTGCAGGTGACCGGCCTCATCGAGAGCCGCCCCTACATCAATCTGACCATCCAGGCCATGAAGGCCTTTGGCGTCGAGGTCAACGTCGAGCGTATTCCCGCCAAGGACGGCAAGCCCGAGGTCACAAACTTCCGCGTGAGCAGTGGCTCGTACCGCACGCCCGGCAACGTGGCCGTCGAGGGCGACTGGTCCAACGCTGCCTTTTGGCTGTGTGCCGGCGCCATCGGCACCGACCCCATCACCGTCGAGGGTGTGTCCCTGAGCTCCGCGCAGGGCGACCGCAACGTGCTCGCCGCGCTTTCGCGCTTTGGCGCCCGCATCGTGCGCTCCACCAACGCCGCCACCGTGCAGTCCGACAAGCTCGCCGGCTTTGAGATGAGTGCCCACGACATTCCCGACCTTGTGCCCGTTATCTCGGCCGTGGCCTCGCTGGCACAGGGCCGCACCTTTATCCGCGATTGCGCCCGTCTGCGTATCAAGGAATCCGACCGCCTGGCCACCACCACCCGCGAGCTCACCGCGCTGGGCGCGCAGGTGCGTATTGCCGGCGATAACCTCATCATCAAGGGTGTCGATGCCTTCACCGGCGGCGAGGTCGATTCGCACAACGACCACCGCATCGCCATGATGGCCGCCGTCGCCGCGAGCCGTGCCACCGGCGAGGTCGTAATCCACGGCGCCGAGGCCGTCAACAAATCCTATCCCGATTTCTTCGACCACTACCGCCTGCTGGGCGGCAAGGTCACACTCGAGGAGGAATAGCATGTCCTCGACCTTTGGCAACGTCTTGCACTTAAGCATCTTCGGCCAATCTCACTCCCCCGCCATCGGCTGCTCGCTCGATGGCATCCCGGCGGGCATCGCCGTGGACCAGGAGAAGCTGCAGGCCTTCCTCGACCGTCGCGCCCCCGGCCGCGACGAGACCGCGACCAAACGCCGCGAGGCCGACGCCGCTCACATCATCGCCGGTATTGTCGATGGACATACCACCGGCGCGCCCATCGCCGCGATTATCGAGAACACCAACACGCGCTCCAATGATTACTCCGAGCTGCGCCGCAAGCCCCGTCCCGGACATGCGGACTTCCCTGCGCGCGTGAAGTATCACAACATGCATGATGTCGCTGGTGGCGGACATTTTTCCGGCCGCCTAACGGCCCCCTTATGCATCGCCGGCGGCATTGCGCTGCAGGCACTCGAGGCCCGCGGCATTCAGGTCATGGCCCACGTCGCGCAGATCGGCGGCATCTCCGACCTGCCGATGGACGATACGGTCTATCGCGAGGCCGACCGCAAGGCGATCCTTTCGAACGACCTGCCGTGCATTGACGCCGCAGCTGCCGGTCGCATGCGCGAGGAGATCCTTGCCGCGCGCGACGAGCTCGACAGCATCGGCGGCATCGTGGAGTGCGGCATTTACGGGCTTCCCGCGGGCATCGGCGACCCCATGTTCGACGGCATCGAGAACCGCATCGCGCAAATCGCGTTTGGCATTCCCGCCGTAAAGGGCGTGGAGTTTGGCATGGGCTTTGCCGTGGCCGCCATGCGCGGCAGCGAGAACAACGATCCGTATCGCATCGACGCCGAGACCGGCGAGATTGAAGTCGAGTCCAACAACGCCGGCGGCATTCTGGGCGGCATCTCCACCGGCGCGCCCGTCACGTGGCGTATGGCCGTAAAGCCGACGCCCTCTATTGGCCGCGAGCAGCAGACCGTAGACATGGACGCCATGGAAAATGCCGAGCTCTCGGTCCACGGTCGTCACGATCCCTGCATCGTCCCCCGAGCCGTCCCCGTAGCCGAAGCAGCCGCAGCGCTGGCCATCTGGGATGCCCTCCTCGAGGACGCAGGCCAGCTCTAACCCGACTCACCTGAGTTGCCCGTCAACTCTGCCATTACGCGAAAGGGGCCTCCATGGACCTTGCCGATATTCGCCAGACCATCGATGGCATCGACACCACGCTCCTAAACAGCTTTGTCGAGCGCATGGACATTGCCACCGAGGTCGCCAAGTCAAAAATCGAGATGGGCAAGGCCGTCTTCGACCCCGCCCGCGAGCGCTCCAAACTCAACAACCTCGCCAGCCGTGCGCCTGAGCGCTACGAGGCCCAGACCATCACCCTGTTCCGTCTCCTCATGAGCATGAGCAAGGCCGAGCAGCAGCGCTACATCAACGAGCTCAAGGGCATCACCGTCTCGCAAAAGGCCCACGCCACGGCTGCAGCCTCCGACACGGCCTTCCCTCAAACGGCCACCGTTGCCTGCCAGGGCGTGGAAGGTGCCTATAGCCAGATCGCCGCGTGCAAACTCTTCGACGTGCCCGACATCGCGTTTTTCGAGACCTTCGAAGGCGTTATGCGCGCTGTGCGCGACGGCTTCTGCGAGTTTGGCGTGCTGCCCATCGAGAACTCCACAGCCGGATCGGTCAACGCCGTCTACGACCTGCTCGCCCAGTTCGACTTCCACATCGTGCGCTCGCTTCGCCTCAAGATCGACCACAACTTGCTCGTCAAGCCCGGCACCAAGCTCGCCGACGTGCGTGAGGTCTACAGCCACGGCCAAGCCATTGCCCAGTGCGCCGGCTTTATCGAGAACCACGACCTGCACGCCACCAAGTACCCCAACACCGCCATGTCGGCCGAGATGGTCGCCAGCTCCGAGCGCACCGATGTTGCCGCCATCGCATCGCGCAGCTGCGCGGCACTCTATGGCCTGGAGGTGCTGGAGCCCAACATCCAGGACTCGGACAACAACTACACGCGCTTTGTCGTCATCAGCCGCGAGCCGCGCGTCTATCCCGGTGCCAACCGTACCTCGCTCATGATCACCACGGCCAACGAGCCGGGCGCCCTCTATCGCGTGCTCGAGCGCTTCTACGCACTCAACATCAACCTCATCAAGCTCGAGAGCCGCCCCATCCCCGGTCGCGACTTTGAGTTTATGTTCTACTTTGATCTGGACTGCCCCTTTGGCAGCAAGGCCCTCGACGACCTGCTCGATTCCATCGACGACGTGTGCGAGAGCTTTACCTACTTTGGCAGCTACACGGAGGTGCTCTAGATGACCGATACCGCCGCAACCTGCCCCTACGGCGTGCTGGGCCGCGTGCTGGGCCACAGCTACACCCCAACCATCTACAAGGAGCTGGCGGGGCTTGAGTACGTGCGTTTTGAGCGCGAGCCCGAGGACCTCGCGGCCTTTATGACGGGCAACGAGTGGGAGGGCACCAACGTGACTATCCCTTACAAGCGCGCCGTCATGGAGTACCTGGACGAGCTGAGTCCACTCGCCAAGCGCATGGGAAACGTCAACACCATCACGCGCCTGCCCGACGGTCGCCTGCGCGGCGACAACACCGACTACTTTGGTTTTCAGTGCCTGGTCGAGGAGCTGGGCGTAGAGGTTGCCGGCAAGAAGGTCCTCGTACTTGGCGCCACCGGCGGCGCCGGCACCACGGCAAGTATGGTGCTGGGAGACCTGGGCGCCATCGTTGTGCCCGTGGGTCGCACGAGCGAGGTCAACTACGGCAACATCGCGCAGCAGTCCGACGCCGCCTTACTCGTCAACTGCACGCCTGCCGGTATGTTCCCCCACTGC
>JAXJLC010000347.1:0-2296 GCA_036297365.1 Collinsella sp. | reverse complement strand
GTCGCAAAAGTACAGGTTTTTGTATCCTTCGACGAAGTTCATTATACGAGTTATTTCAGGCCGTTTTTCCTGATTGCACAAATTGCGGCGCGAGCGGATACATCTCCATATCCCGCTATAAAAACCTGTACATTTTTGCACAACAAAAAAGCCGCTCTAGCAGCGGCTTTTTCTCGTTTAGGCATGAAAAAAGGCGACTTTCCTTTGTGGACGGTCACCTTTGTTAATTGTTGTGAAGTTTGCCTTAGGCGCGAGTCTTGATCTCCTCGAGCACCTTGGCCACAAACTCGTCAACGCTCATCTGAACGGTCTCGTTGGAACGATCGCGGACGGAGATGTTGCCGGCCTCGACCTCCTTCT
Source organism: Collinsella sp. (assembly GCA_036297365.1). GTDB lineage: Bacteria > Actinomycetota > Coriobacteriia > Coriobacteriales > Coriobacteriaceae > Collinsella. The sequence continues at coordinate 1,936 of JAXJLC010000347.1, read as the reverse complement.
CACCCAGGATGAGCATGTAGGGCACGCGGTCGATGCTGCGGGCCTCGCGAATCTTGTAGCCGATCTTCTCGTCGCGGTCGTCGCAGACCACGCGAATGCCGGCCTCCTCCAGCTTGGCGCACACCTCGTGGGCGTAGTCGCGGCTCTTCTCCGAGACGGGAAGCGCCTTGACCTGCACGGGAGCCAGCCAGGTGGGGAACTTGCCCGCAAAGTGCTCAATCAGAATGCCGATGAAGCGCTCGATGGAGCCAAAGCATACGCGATGCAGCATGATGGGGCGCTTCTTGGTGCCGTCGGCGTCCACGTACTCCAGGTCAAAGTTGAGCGGCATCTGGAAGTCGAGCTGGACGGTACCGCACTGCCAGGTACGACCGAGCGAGTCCTCCAGGTGGAAGTCGATCTTGGGGCCGTAGAAGGCGCCGTCGCCCTCGTTGACCTCGTAGTCCATACCCAGCTTCTCCAGAGCGGTACGCAGGCCCTCCTCGGCGCGAGCCCAGTCCTCGTCCGAACCCATGGAGTCCTCGGGGCGGGTGGAAAGCTCAACGTGATACTTAAAGCCAAACTTCTGGTACACGGAGTCGATGAGGTTGACCACGCCCACGATCTCGTCGGTCAGCTGGTCGGGACGCACAAACAGGTGAGCGTCGTCTTGGTTAAAGCAGCGCACGCGGAACAGGCCGTGCAGGGCGCCGCGCAGCTCGTGACGGTGCACCAGGCCAATCTCGCCGGCGCGGATGGGCAGCTCGCGGTAAGAGTGCGGCTTGGAGGCGTACACCAGCACGCCGCCCGGGCAGTTCATGGGCTTAATGCAGTACTCTTCGTCGTCGATGACGGTGGAGTACATGTTGTCCTTGTAGTGGTCCCAGTGGCCCGAGGTCTTCCACAGCTGCTTGTTCATGATGAGCGGCGTGGAGATCTCCACGTAGCCGGCCTTGTGGTGGATCTCGCGCCAGTAGTCCAGCAGCGTGTTCTTAAGGATCATGCCGTTGGGCAGGAAGAACGGGAAGCCGGGGGCCTCGTCGCGCATCATAAAAAGGTCCATCTCGCGGCCGATCTTGCGGTGGTCGCGCTTCTTGGCCTCCTCCAGCATGTGCATGTGCTCGTCGAGCTCTTCCTTGGTGGCAAAGGCGACGCCGTTGATGCGGGTGAGCATCTTGTTGTCCTTGTCGCCCTTCCAGTAAGCGCCCGAGACGCCGGTGAGCTTAAAGGCCTTGAGGGCCTTGGTGTAGCAGATGTGGGGGCCGACGCACATGTCGATGTAGTCGCCCTGCTGGTAGAAAGTGATGCGGGCGTCGTCATCCAGGTCGCCGATGTGCTCGACCTTGTACTTCTCGCCGCGCTCCTCCATAAGGGCGATGGCCTCGGCGCGAGGCTTCTCGTACACGGTGAACTTGAGGTTCTCCTTGACGATCTTCTTCATCTCGGCCTCGATCACGGGGAAGTCGTCCTCGCTGATCTTGACGCCCTCGGGCAGGTCGACGTCGTAGTAGAAGCCGTTGTCGGTCGCGGGGCCGTAGGCAAAGTCGGCCTCGGGGTACAGGCGCTTGATGGCCTGCGCCATGATGTGCGCGGCGGAGTGGCGGATGACGTGCGTGACCTCGTCCTGCGGGAGCTCGGCCACCGAACCGTCATTGTAGAGTGCCTTCATGGGTATGTTTTCTCCTCTCGGATGCCTGATGCAAGTGTGTGCGATGCGCTCGGCGTTTTTGACTTGCATCATTATAGGCAGGTTGCCTTGGTATACAAGCGCCCGCCGCACCTTAATGGCACGGCGGGCGATTTTCTACGCATGCTTCATCGTGTGGGCGCGAGGTGTGGGGCGCGCGTGGCTTGCGGTGTGCCCGGGGCTTGCGACCGGCCCGGCGATGGATGCGTTACTGGATGCGAGTTCGGCAGTAGGGGCAGACCTTCCAGTGCGCATCGAGCGGGCGATGGC
>JAXJLC010000346.1:0-5155 GCA_036297365.1 Collinsella sp. | reverse complement strand
GAGAAAGCTCCCAGATCGGGGGCTTTTTTCTTTTAAGTCCCTTACAAGCAAATACGGCGGAGGAGGAGGGATTCGAACCCGCCAGGGCGCAAAGCGTAAAGAAAACGCGCCAGTGGCGCGTTTTTAGCGCAGCGCGGTCGGCGTAAGCCGACCGGATAAATTTTGAGCAAAGCTCAAAATTTGGACATCCCTCCTATTCGACCACGCCCCCATCGCGTTCGATCCCAGCCCATATCTCAAACATGTACACCACCCTCCAAAGATGTCAAAAAATGTCGTTTTTGGAGTGTGATGTACATGTTTGCGTATGACGCGCACCGAGCATGAGTCGATTTGCTCGCATCCGGTATATTTCCCCACCTCAACGGACATAAGAATTTGGTGTCAGCTCGAAGCGAGAGGTCCCCAATGGATACTCCTGTTCTCATTTCGCATAAAACGGCGTGGCTCGCCCATCATGCACCGCGGAACCTGGTTCAAGCCGTCGCACAACGCGACTACCAGATAGGCGTGCGGGGCCTCTCTACCCAGCAACGCATCGCGCGCATTCGGCAGGCACTTACCGACTGCGGCATTCCGTCCACCATGCTCAAGACTATCGACATCTCCGTAGTATTTGCTTTCGAGCGAATTCGCACCAACGGTGTCACTTGCCACGTTCTCGGCCAAAACCTACCCTACGACCATATTGACGAGCTTACGCCCGGCATCTTTATCACCGACGAAGCCTTCACCTTCGTGCTCGCTGCCGAGTGGATGGATAGGATCGAATACCTCGAGTATGGTTACGAAGTTTGCGGCGACTATCGCATGGGGCTCAATCCCTCTGACCCTTACACTGAGCAACCAACCACCACCTCCAAGGACGAAATTGTCGAGCTACTCGATCGGCACCCCGGCAAACCCGGCGCCACACGCGCCAGACTCGCGCTCAGACACATCTACGACCACTCAGCCTCGCCCATGGAGACCGCATCGTCCATCACCCTCTCGCTCCCAACAAGCGAAGGCGGCGTTGGTATCCGAGGTATCGAGCTCAACAGACCACTCGAAATCCCTCAACGTCTTCGGCATTGCACAAAAGCCCGAACGCTCAAAATCGACGCTCTTGTTACCTATAAGCGCAGAGAACTCGGCATCGAATATAAGGGCGGCTTTCACGATGAGACCGAGCGCAAGGGCGCAGATGCGGAACGAGAGGCCGTGCTCGCCCAAATGGGATATCGAATCGTTACGCTCACCTCGGCACAGTTCGCGAATCAGCTTGCCTTTCACCGCGCCATGAACAGCATTCGCGAAGCACTCGGTATGCCCCGCTGCACGGACGCCGAGTACCAGCGAAAGCAGAACGAACTGCGCAAGGCACTTATCCGCAACTGGAAGAGCGCGCAGGGCGAAGACGCGCCTTCCGAGTAGCGTCATCCCAGCACGCCCCAACCAAAACATGTACATCACCCTCCAAAACCGACATTTTTTGACATCTTTGGAGGCTGACGTACATGTTTGGCCCTACGCCCGCATCCAGTCCCGACCGTTTACCGAGCAATAGGGTCGCCAGACCCGTCAACCATGTACTATGTACGGGCATTATTTAAACCCGCAATCAGAAGGACCCTATCTTGCCCATCGTCGCCGCTATGACCGTTACCTCACATGCCTCGGATGCCATGGTCGCTATTCCGTTTTGGCTTGAGATGTTCGCTGTTGTCGCGGCATCGATCTCAGGAGTTCTGGTTGCGCGCGAGCACAAGCTCGACCTGGTGGGCGCCGTCGCGCTCGCCGTGGTCTGTGGCCTGGGCGGCGGTCTTTTGCGCGATATGACGCTGCAGGTGGGCAACGTCTACATCCTCAACCAACCGATGGCGCTCCCGCTTTCCATTGCCACGGCGGCCATCATCTACATCTTCCCGGCAATCGTCGATAAACCCGAGAAACTCATCCCATTGCTCGACATCATCTCGGTCGGCATCTACGCCGCCACCGGAGCGGACAAAGCACTGGTTTATGGCTTTGCGCCGGCCGTATGCATCATGATGGGCTTTTTCACCGCGGTGGGTGGCGGCATGCTGCGCGACAGCTTTATGGGTGTGGTGCCGGGCATTTTCCAGCGCACCAATTTCTACGCCATCGCCGCCATCGCCGGCTCGGCAAGCTATGTGTGTCTCGTTATGAGCGGCATCATGAGCAATGTCGCCGCACTGGTCGTATGTGTCGCGGTGACCATGGGTCTGCGCTGGCTCTCGCTGCGCTTTGACATCAAAAGCCCCACCGAAGAAGACATCGCGCGCTTCTTGCATCGCAAAAAATAGCTAGCGCGGACTCGTCCACGAAATGCAACTGAGAGGCTCTTTTAGAGCGCCCGCGCGTTGGGTACCCTGTTAGATACATGTCGAGTATCTAACGAAGGATTCACTATGCCTTGCAACCTAAAACCGTCGTCCCGATGCCGCAAAACGCGTGGCCGCATCGCCCTCCTATTCGCACTGATTTCACTTGCGCTGACCGCGCTTCCCACGACGTCGTTCGCCGGTACAGACACCGCGGGCAACGTGCTCGCAACCGAAGTTGACTCAAATCCGTCTGGCGTCGAAAGCGACCTGTACTGGGCCGGCCAAAGCCTTAACCTAGACGACGCTTCCATCGGCCGCGATATTATCGCGGCAGGCGAGAGCTTGTCGATTCGCGACTGCACTGTAGGCGGAGCCGTTCGCCTGGCGGCGCGTACCATCGATATCTCCAAAACCGCAATCGATGGCAGCGTAACGGTAGCCGGTCAGCATGTCGTGCTCAACACCGGTAGCGCCGCCAACTGTTTTTACGCGATGGGCGAGACGGTTGCCCTGCGCGGCTCTGCCAAGTCGGCAGCACTCGCGGGCAGTACGGTAACCATCGACGGCATCGTCGACGGCGATGTCGAGGTCTGGGCCGACAAACTCATCCTGGGCAAAAACGCTCACATCACCGGCACGGTGAACGCCCATGTTTCCGAGGACCCCGAGCGCGCCGCAGGAGCCGAGGTCGGCGCGCTCAAGATCGACCGTACCGAAAACGAAAGCGCCGCCACGACGGTTAACGATATCATCGGCGGCATCGTGGCCGCAGCCCTGTCGACCTGCTTTATCGCTCTGTTGCTCGAGCTCGTCTTTCCGCGTGCGACCGCCAGCGCCGCCGGAATGCTCCACCAGCGCCCCACACCCCTGTGGATGAGCGGTCTTCTGGGTACGGTAGCCATTGTCCCTGCCGTATTGTTGCTGATTATCTCGATTGCCGGCCTGTCGCTTGCTGGAGCCCTCATGTGCGCCGTGATCGGCGTCGCGTTGGTCTCCACCGCTTTTGCGGGCTGCGCGATCGCTCGCATGGTCGGACATAACCAGAACCGCTACGCCATGGCAGCCGTCGGCGGTGTGGCCGCAGGCGCCCTCACAGGACTTCCCCTCATCGGCGGCTTCATCAGCGGCGTGGCCTTTGTCTTTATGCTCGGCTACGTTATCCAGATCATCTGGCGCAACGCCCACCTCAAGCCGCAGCAGGCCGCCAACACCCCGGGCCTTCCCTCCGCCTAGCCGCTAACCACCACAAAAGGGCCAGGCACCTTTGTGGTGGTGCAAAGCAACCTGACCCCATTGCACCAAAAAGGGCGCCGACCATTGCGGTCGACGCCCTTTCTTGTTAGTCGCTATAAAGCCCAGCGCTTATTTGTTGACCTGGCCGGCGCGAACGGCAGCCTTCTTGCGGTCGGTGGCGTTGAGCAGACGCTTGCGCAGGCGGATGTTCTTGGGAGTGATCTCGACCAGCTCGTCGTCGGCGATGTACTCCAGCGCCTCCTCCAGCGAGAAGGTGCGGGGCGGCACCAGCTGAACGGAGATATCGGAGGTCGAGGAGCGCTGGTTGCCCAGGTTCTTGGTACGGGCGATATTGACGACCATGTCGCCAGCCTTGCTGCGCTCGCCCACGATCATGCCCTCGTAGCACTCGGTGCCTGGCTCAACAAACAGCTGACCGCGCTCCTGCAGCGTACCCAGGGCATAGGCAACGGCCTTCTCGGTGGTCATAGAGATCATTGCGCCGTTCTGGCGGTTGCCAATCTCGCCGGCATAGGGGCCGTACTCCAGGAAGGTGTGGTAGAACACGCCCTCGCCGTGGGTGACGTTCATGATGCGGTTCTTAAGACCCATGATGCCGCGGGTCGGAATCTTAAACTCGAGGTGCGTCACGATGCCCGAGGTATCCATGCTCGTCATGATGCCGCCGGAGGTGCCGAAGACCTCAACGACCTTGCCCGAGTACTCGTCCGGGCACTCGACGACGGCCTGCTCGACGGGCTCCATCTTGTTGCCGTTCTCGTCCTTCTTAAACAGAACGCGGGGACGGCCGACCTGGAACTCAAAGCCCTCGCGGCGCATGGACTCCATCAGAACGGACAGGTGCAGAATGCCGCGGCCCGAGACCTCGACGCCGCTCTTGTCCTCGAGTTCCTCGATCTTCATGGTCACGTTGTTCTCGGCCTCGTTGAACAGGCGCTCCTTGAGCTGACGGGCGCCCACGATGTCGCCGTCGCGGCCGACAAGCGGGGAGGTCGAAGCCTCAAAGACGATGGACAGGGTCGGCGGGTCGATCTCGATGGGCTCGAGCTCGACGGGGTTCTCGGGATCGGTGTAGACATCGCCGATATCGGTGCGGTCAATACCCACGACAGCAGCGATATCGCCGGCGCCGACTTCCTGGCACTCGGTACGGCCCAGGTAGTCGAAGGTAAAGAGCTGCTTGACGGTGGCGGTAGCGCTGGAGCCGTCGTTCTTGACAACCAGGATCTGGTCGCCCTGGTGGATGGCGCCAGAGTACACGCGGCCGATACCGATGCGACCGACGAAGTTGGAGTGGTCGATGGTCACGCACTGCATGGCCAGCGGGGCGTTCTCGTCAACCTCGGGCGCAGGCATGTCGTCGATGATCATGTCGAGCAGCGGGTACATGTCCATGTTGCCGTCGTTGGGGTCAGGCGGGCAAAGCCGTTCATGGCGCTGGCGTAGACCACGTGCTCCATGGCGAACTCAAGCTGGTCGTCGGTGGCGCCCAGGTCGGCCATAAGGTCCAGGCAGTCGTTGTAGGCCTTCTCGGGGTTGGCGCCCGGACGGTCGATCTTGTTGATGACGAT
>JAXJLC010000345.1:0-1563 GCA_036297365.1 Collinsella sp. | reverse complement strand
GCGTATGGTGGGCTCGGAACTGACACCCGAGGACCTCGATGTCGACCGTACCCTGCGTCCCCAGCGCTTGGACGACTACTGCGGTCAGGAGCATATCAAGCAGAGCCTTCGCGTGCTGATCGAGGCGGCGCAGAGCCGTGGCGAGACGCTCGACCACGTGATTTTCTCGGGCCCTCCGGGCCTGGGCAAGACCACGTTGGCCACGGTTATCGCCAACGAGCTGGGCGCTCAGATCAAGACGACGAGCGGCCCGGCTATTGCGCGTACCGGTGACCTGGCGGCCATCCTGACTAACTTGCAGCCGGGTGACGTGCTGTTTATCGATGAGATCCACCGCCTTAACCGGTCGGTCGAGGAAGTCCTATATCCCGCTATGGAGGACTTTGCGCTCGATATCGTGATCGGTAAAGGTCCGGCCGCACGTTCGATTCGCCTAGATATTCCCAAGTTTACGCTGGTGGCGGCAACGACCCGCTCGGGTATGCTCACGGGCCCGCTACGCGACCGCTTTGGCATTTCGTATCGCCTGGACTACTACACGGTCGAGGAGCTTGCCCAGATCGTGACGCGCTCGGCGACCATCCTGGGCGTGACGATCGACCATCCGAGCGCGCTCGAGATCGGCTCGCGCTCGCGTGGCACGCCGCGCTTGGCCAACCGTCTGCTCAAGCGCGTGCGCGACTATGCGCAGGTGCGCGGCAACGGTCCTATTGAGCTTGATATTTGCCGTCAGGCGCTCGAGTTCTTCGAGATTGATGAGCTTGGTCTGGACTGGATGGACATTCGTATCTTGGAGACGCTTGCCAAGACGTTCTCTGGTCGTGCCGTGGGTTTGACGACCCTTGCCAGCGCGGTGGGCGAGGACCCGGGTACGCTCGAGGATGTCTATGAGCCCTACCTGCTGCAGTGCGGATTGATGATTCGTACGCCGCAGGGCCGTCAGGCAACCCTCCGCACCTTTGAGCACCTGGGGATTGAACCTACCGTTTAGGGCGTTTTGTTTTGGCGGGCTGTTGGACTATTGCTGGGCATCGGGTAAACATATCGCCGTTCATCGGTTATGGGCGTTTTACTATTGCGCGCCCGTGCTATGCTGAATTGGTCTTTTTCTCATTCGGTAACGAAAGGACCGCCCATGCCTACTGACATCGAAATCGCACGTTCTGTCACGCCGCTGCCTATTACCGAGGTGGCCAAGAACGCCGGCGTCGACGTTAAGCACCTTATTCCGTACGGCTTCGACAAGGCTAAGGTCGACTATTCACTGCTCAACGAGCCGACTGATCACCAGGCCAAGCTCGTCCTCGTGACCGCTATCAACCCAACGCCCGCGGGCGAGGGCAAGACCACCACGACCATCGGTCTGGCCGATGGCCTGCGTCGTCGCGGTATCAAGAGCGCCGTGGCCCTGCGTGAGCCTTCGCTCGGTCCCGTCTTTGGCGTCAAGGGCGGTGCCGCTGGCGGCGGTTGGGCCCAGGTCATTCCCATGGAGGACATCAACCTGCACTTTACCGGCGACTTCCATGCCATCGGTGCTGCCAACAACCTGCTGGCCGCCATGCT
>JAXJLC010000344.1:0-2840 GCA_036297365.1 Collinsella sp. | reverse complement strand
TTGGTCTTCTGCGCCACGGCAATTACGCGTAGGCCCTCGGCGTTAAGTCCGGCGATCTGCTTGCGAATCTGGGCGAGCTTCTCGTCGGTGAGCGGCTGAGCGATGCCATCGATCTCGACAAAGGAGCAGATCTCGAGCATTTCCTCGGCGGCGCCCTTGGTAAGCATCTGGGTTTTGCCTTGGGCGTCGGCGACAACTACGCTCAGGCGACGGCGCGAGAAATCGAAGGGAACCTCGTCGACCTTGGTGTAGCGGTCGCGCAGGCTCTGGCCCAGCATGGAATCGGGTGCGACGGTCGAGGGTGTCACATCGGCACGGTCGATTACGGCCAGGTCGATAAGATTTTTGAGGCCGGTCTGGAAGAAGCTGTTCAAAAACGCATGGCGCAGCACGCGCGCGTCCTCGTTGCCATCGGTGTTGAGGTAGCGCTCGAGCACGATGCGGTCTTCGGTGAGGGTGCCGGTCTTGTCGCAGCACAGGACGTCCATCGCTCCGAGGTTTTGAATCGCCGGCAGCTCCTTGACGATAACCTGGCGACGGGCGAGGTCCTTGGCGCCCTGCGACAGGCTCGTGGTCACGATGACGGGAAGCATCTGCGGCGTGATGCCCACGGCCACGCTCGTGGCGAACAGCAGCGCGTCGATGACGTTGCCCTTGGTGGCGGCGTTGATGGCAAAGACGGCCGGCGCCATAACGAGCATCAGGCGCACCAGCAGCATGGAGACGCTCGAGACGCCGCGGTCAAACGCGCTCTTTTCGCCGCGCCCGTTGAGCATCTTGGCGATGCCGCCCAGGTAGGTGTCCGAGCCGGTGGCAACGACAAGCGCCATGGCGGCGCCGTTTTGCACGGAGGTGCCGGTAAAGACGATGTTCTTGCAGGCAGAGAGTGGCAGTGCGGAGCCGTCGGCGCCCTCGACGATGGTGACGGCGGTGGTCTTCTCGACGGCCTCGCTCTCGCCGGTGAGTGCGGACTCGATCACAAACAGGTCGCGCGCGGTGATGATGCGGGCATCTGCCGGCACCATATCGCCGGCAGAGAGACGGATTACATCGCCGGGGACGAGCTCGTCGAAGGGGATCTCGATGCGCTCGCCGTCGCGCAGGGCGGTGCAAGTGTTGGAGACCAGGTCCTTGAGGGCCTCGGCCGCATTGCCGCTGCGGGCTTCCTGGATAAACTTCATGCCGCCCGATACCAGCAGCATGATGCCGATGATGATGACCGTGGAGGGGTCGCGCTGCGGCTCGGGTGCGGCGAGCACGTCGATGTAGAGCGAGACCAGTGCGAGCGCGGCGAGGATGCCGGCGAAGGGATCGATGAACGCGTCGGCGATGCGGCGGGCGAGCGTTTTGGTCGTTGCCTCGATGGTGTTGGGGCCGACGGCGTTCAGGCGCTCAGTTGCCTGCTCGACGGTGAGGCCGTTTGCCGTGGCGTCAAGCAGTACGAGGGCGTCCTCGGCACTATGGGTGGCGGCGAATATGGTGTTCTTGGACAGGCCGGTATGAGCGGCAGGGCGCGCCGTGCGGCGGCGCTTGGAGATGGCTTCGAGTACCGTGACGGTTTTGAGCATCAGCATAGGGTCCTCCTTGTTGAGGGGAGTTAGCGTACGTGTCGTATTTGCTTCAAAAACCTAGATGTCGCTCACGTCAAGCTCTTGAGCCCACAAAGGGTGCAGCGCGCCTTTGCGGTGGTTTTGGCGATCTGCCGGTGGCGTTTATGCGTGTGCGGAGTCCTCGCGGCGTGCCGAGGGCGACATGCAGGTTTTTCGACTAGGACTGCCTTCCATGGCACACCTCCTAAAGGCTGAGCGCAGCGCGCTTTGGGTATCTCGTACCCCTTTTTAATCCGCCCGTATTCTTGATGAGGGGGTTTGACATGTCAACCCCATTGTTCGGAAAACCATTCCCCCTGACAAAGCCTTTACAGAATGCCGTGGCCCCAAAGCGCGCCCGCATCGACGCTTCGCCTGCGCTAAACTGGAAGGCACGTACGCGATTACGAGAGGAGCCCGCATGGAGGCTTACAAGCAAGAGTTCATCAAGTTTATGGTCGAGTCCGACGTCCTTAAGTTCGGCAGCTTTACGCTCAAGAGCGGCCGTCAGTCCCCGTTCTTTATGAACGCCGGCGCTTACGTGACGGGCTATCAGCTCAAGAAGCTGGGCGAGTATTACGCCCAGGCCATCCACGATAACTTTGGCGACGACTTTGACGTCCTGTTTGGGCCGGCCTACAAGGGTATTCCGCTGGCTGTTGTTACCGCCATTGCCTACCACGAGCTGTACGGCAAGGAGGTCAAGTACTGCTGTGACCGCAAGGAGGCCAAGGACCACGGTGCCGATAAGGGCAACCTGCTGGGTTATGAGCCCAAGGACGGCGACCGCGTGGTCATGGTCGAGGACGTTACCACCAGCGGCAAGTCCATCGACGAGACCTATCCCAAGGTCAAGGCTGCTGCCGATGTCGAGATCAAGGGCCTCATCGTGTCCCTCAACCGCATGGAGGTCGGCAAGGGCGGTGTGACCACCGCTCAGAAGGAGATCGAGGCCAAGTACGGTTTCCCCGTCGCGAGCATCGTCTCCATGGCCGAGGTCGTCGAGACCCTCTACAACCACGAGATCGACGGCAAGGTTGTCATCGATGACGAGCTCAAGACCGCCATCGACGCCTACTACGAGCAGTACGGAGTCAAGTAGGTTCCGCCGTTCTGCCGAACGGCGGACCGGTCGACGCTGTGCGGGCCGCATTTGGACAATCTGACGTTCAACTTCAAGGGCGCGACCAGAAGGTCAGCGCCCTTTCGTTTCACGTCACCTTGTCTCAAATGCGGCCCGCTCGCTGTCCG
>JAXJLC010000343.1:0-5186 GCA_036297365.1 Collinsella sp. | reverse complement strand
GTACTCTTCGTTCTCCTCATCCCAAAGCACAAAGGGATCGCGCCAGTTGCGGTCATCGTAACCCTCCTGGGGCGGAAGCAGCGTCTCGGCGATGTTCTTCTCCCACTTGACGGCGTCGTCACTCGTTGCGTGAAGAAGAACCTGCTTCATCAAGCGTGCCTTGACCTTATCGCGATTGCAACCAGTGTAGAGCGCATGGTACTTGTCGCCCACCTTAAACACCGTGCCGGCATAAACATACTGGTCGACTTCCTCGTCGCCGCCACGCTCAAGGCTCTCGCCAAAGTCTTTGTAATTGACGAAGTCCTTGGTTGTCGCGAGTGCCCAGCCAAACGGCTCTCCGAAAGGTCCGGGGTTTCGCGTGTCACGCTGATGATAGAGATAGAACGTGCCGTCCTCGCCGTACGGCATGATGTCGCCTACCCAAATTCCCTCAGGCTGGTAATACACCTTGTGCATCCGAGACTTCCTTTCTCACGAGATACTAACTCGGTACAACTGCAAGATATGTCAATCGTTTTCATATGTCAAACGTTTTCACACCAATACGTCTTTTCGCAGTTCCAGTCGTCGGCAAACGGTTGACATATGCCGGCGAACGGTCATCAGAGGTGTTTGAGGAATTCTTTTGGCACGGGATGAACTACGCGGTTTTACCCTCAATGAGTTCAACGGGGAGCTTGATATTCGATTCGGGCTTTTCGCCGTTAATAAGAGCAATGATGGATTGCGCCGCGAGCCCTCCGATGCGATCGATATCTTGGCGTACGGTTGTTAAGTCAGGCATAAACGTCATAGTGCGGCGGGCACCATCCGCGCCCACGACCTTAATATCGCCCGGAGCGCTCAAGCCGCGCTGCTTCATCACGTTAAGACAGATAGCCGCCATCGTGTCGTCTCCCGCAAAGATGCCGTCAATATCGGGGTTCTCATCGAGGATCTTCGCAACGACCGCGCTCTTTTCGTCGTCGGGCTTAACGAACTCAACCTCACGGACAAGCGCGGGCAAACCGGCCTGCTCAACAACATCGAGGTAGGCATCGGTACGCTTATTGGCAGGCATGCGCATGCGGCTATTGCTGCGCAGGCACAGGATGCGTGAACATCCGTCATCGATCAGGCGACGCGTGGCAAGTTCGCCGATGCTATAGCTGTCGCTCGCAATCTGAACAGAGGCTTCGCCAAGGTCGCAGTCGATACCAACCAGACTCAAGCCCATCTCGGCATACGCCTCGGCACCGATATTAAGCGAGTTGACGATGACGCCATCAACCATATTGCGCCGAAGCATATCGATATAAGAACGCTCAAGATCAGGTCGATTGGCGCTATTGCACAGCAACATCTTAAAACCGTTTTCGGCCAGGGTACGCTCAACGGCTTGGACCGCTTGGGCATGAAACGGGCTGCTGACATAGGGGACTATCATACCTATTAGATTCAGGCGACCGTTGAGCATGGCACGGGCGATATCATTGGGCGTATAGTTGATGCGCTTCATCGCGGCATGGACCTTATCGCGGGTCTCTTGGCTAATATAGCCGCGATTATTAAGCACGCGAGATACCGTAGTAGGCGAAACCCCCGCCACCGCTGCAACTTCCTTGATGCCAGGCTTAGCCGAATCCTTAGAACGAGCGCCCTCGCGAGCCATAGCACCCTCCCCCATCAACATGTCATACGTTTACATACGAACAAAGCATACCCCAACAAGAGCGGGAAGACGGTAACAGTACAAGTAAGTAAACGACTCATCCAAATAATTAGGAGAGTTCCGCCTAAAGGGTGACTACACAGGACCCCCGCCGGGGCTGTTTGGGCTACCTCCCAAAACATTCCGCAGGACGCAAAGAGGCTCGCCGCACGAAGTGCGCAGCGAGCCTCTTTGCATGTCCGAGAACACCAATTTAATTTAGCGTGGTTCCCTAAAGGACGACAACGCAGGAGACCCGGCAAGGCCGGGAGCACTTTGTCTCGCAAACATTCCGCAGCCGCGAAGCGGCGAGGACGTTTGAGAGGCAAAGTGCGTAGGCCTTACCGGGTCTCCGGTGGGAGTTGAGTCCCTTTAGAACTTGTCGTGGAAGGTACGCGCAATGACCTCGTCCTGCTGCTCCTTGGTGAGCGTGTGGAAGTTCACGGCGTAGCCGGAAACGCGGATGGTCAGCTGCGGATACTTCTCGGGGTGAGCCTGAGCGTCGAGCAGCGTCTCACGGTTGAAGACGTTGATGTTCAGGTGGTGGCCACCCTTCTCGGCGTAAGCGTCGAGCATGTGGACCAGGTTATCGGCCTGAGTCTCGGAAACTTCAGAAACCTTCATAATGTGTCTCCTTCGATCGATAGGCGCCGGCCGAAACCGGCGCACTAATCAGTAATCGTTATTGTTAGTATAGCACTAACAATAGTTACTCGCCCAGCTGATCAAGGTCGATATCGCCAAAGAACACCTGATCCTCCTTGCCGAGCGCGCTCGGGATGATGGAGAAGGTGTTGGAGATGCCGTCCTGAGCATCGCGGAACGGGAGCTTGGAAACCGAAGACAGCGAAGCGATGGCACCGTGGCTATCGCGCTTGTGCATGGGGTTAGCACCCGGGGCGAACGGCTGGCCAGCCTTGCGGCCGTCGGGCGTGGAGCCGGTCTTCTTACCGTACACGACGTTGGAGGTAATGGTCAGAACCGAGGTCGTGGGCACGGAGTTGCGGTAGGTGTCGTTCATGCGGATGTACTCCATGAACTGGTGCACAACGTCGTGAGCGATCTGGTCGACGCGGTCGTCGTCGTTACCGTACTTGGGGAACTCGCCCTCGGTCTCGAAGTCGACGATGATGCCATTCTCGTCGCGAACGGGGTGAACCTTGGCGTACTTGATGGCAGACAGGGAGTCAGCCACGACGGAAAGGCCAGCGATGCCCGTAGCGAACCAGCGGTGCACGTGCTTGTCGTGCAGAGCCATCTGGATGCGCTCGTAGCAATACTTGTCGTGCATGTAGTGAATGATGTTCAGCGAGTTGACGTACACGCCAGCGAGCCACTTCATCATGTCGTTGTACTTGGCCACAACGTCGTCGTAATCGAGCGTATCGCCCTCGACGGCGCGGTACTTGGGGCCGACCTGCTTCTTGGAGACCTCGTCAACACCGCCGTTGAGTGCGTACAGCAGGCACTTGGCCAGGTTGGCGCGGGCGCCGAAGAACTGCATCTCCTTGCCAATGCGCATGGAGGACACGCAGCAGGCGATGCCGTAGTCGTCGCCGTGATAGACACGCATGAGGTCGTCGTTCTCGTACTGGATCGAGGAGCTGGCGACAGAAGTCTTGGCGCAGAACTTCTTGAAGTTCTCGGGCAGACGGGTCGACCACAGAACGGTCATGTTGGGCTCGGGGCTGGTGCCCATGTTCTCGAGCGTGTGCAGGTAGCGGTAGCTCATCTTGGTAACGAGCGTACGGCCGTCGACACCCATGCCGCCGATGGACTCGGTGACCCACTGCGGGTCGCCGGTGAACAGGGCCTGGTACTCAGGGGTACGGGCAAACTTGACCATGCGAAGCTTCATGATGAAGTGATCCACGAACTCCTGGATCTGCTCCTCGGTGAAGGTACCGTTGGCAAGGTCGCGCTCAGCGTAGATGTCGATGAACGTAGAGGTACGGCCGATGGACATGGCAGCGCCGTTCTGCTCCTTGACGGCAGCAAGGTAGGCGAAGTACATCCACTGGATGGCCTCCTGCGTGTTGGTAGCAGGGTTGGAAATGTCGAAACCATAGGTCTCGGCCATCATCTTGAGCTCGCCGAGGGCGCGGATCTGCTCCTGCAGCTCCTCACGATCGCGGATGTTGTCGGCGGTCATGACCGTCGGGGTGGAAGCCTTCTGGGCCTCCTTGTCCTTGATCAGGTAGTCGACGCCGTACAGGGCAACACGACGGTAGTCGCCGATGATGCGGCCGCGGCCATAGCCATCGGGCAGACCGGTGATGATGTGAGCCGAGCGGCAAGCACGCATCTCGGGGGTGTAAACATCGAAGACGCCGGCGTTGTGGGTCTTGCGCTCAAAGGTGTAGCGCTCAACAACGTTCTCGTCGACCTTGTAGCCGTGCTGGCTGGCAGCCTGGCAAGCGATGCGGATACCACCGTTGACGTGCAGCGCGCGCTTGAGCGGCTTGTCAGTCTGGAGACCGACGATGGTCTCCTTCTCGCGGTGGGCGTTATCGATGTAGCCAGCGGGGTGGCTCACGATACCCGTAACGGTCTTGGTGTCCATATCGAGGACACCGCCCTGCTCGCGCTCCTTAAGCAGCAGGTCGAGAACCTCGCCCCACAGCTCCTTGGTACGCTCGGTCGGGCCGGCGAGGAACGACTCGTCGCCCTCGTAGGGGGTGTAGTTCTTCTGGATGAAGTCTCGGACGTCAACCTCTCCCGTCCAAATGCCTTCCTTGAAGCCTTCCCATGCCTCCTGCATTGTGTAACCACGCTCCTAGTTACGTGTAATGCGGCGCTCTCTCACACCGCTGCTTATTGAATTCTTGAATGTTCGGCTTGCACTACCGGCTTCTTCCGTTCTTCACCACACGTTGGTGCAGGGAACACGTTTGTCCACCTTGGAACTACAACCCAAAACCCAAGATTTCACCCGTCTGAGAAGGATAACATAGCGACCCTCTCCATCTGGGCTGTTATATGTTTCTTTTTTTATATCATAAGGGCGTTTTTTACAAATCCGCAGGAAACGCGAGCGCGAACAACTACCGTTCACCGATTTGTATGTTATTTTTCCTTGCCTTTGTACGACGTTCGCTCTAGCTGTTATGCCAGCTTTAGCAGGGTAAAGTGTCCCAGAGACCCTACAGAAACTGCAGGGCGGCCACGGGATCCCCCGTGGCCGCCCTGTGGCGTAGCTAGTTTTTAGCTTTGATTGCCGCTTGGCATTAGGCGGCTGCGGCGGCCTTGTCGGTCGTTGCCTTGCTATCGCCGTTGCCCTGGCCCTCAAAATGCTTGTAGCACCAGCTGGTGACCAGCGGGGTCAAAATAGCCGTCACGATTGCGCAGGCAGCAACCTGTGCCGTAGCCGTCGCGAGCACGGCGCCGCCGTACATGGCCCCGTTGACGCTTGCCATGGCAGCAGGCGTGGCCACATTGGCTCCGGCGCAGCTCGAAATGGCCGCACCTGCGACACCCGTACCACCCGTGAGCT
>JAXJLC010000342.1:0-3153 GCA_036297365.1 Collinsella sp. | reverse complement strand
TGCCTTTTTCATGCCAACTTGTTCGCCTTGGACGTCGCTCGCTGACGTTGGCTCAACCTGCGGTGCTGACTACTCCCCTTGCACCAAAAACCGCCCCGTTCTCGGTTTTGAGGACGGGGCGGTTTTGCTTACCTAGATTGTTCGAGTTCCTTATGCAAAGCGGGCGACGAGCTCCTGGAGCACGTCGGTCATCTTGACGAGCGAACTGACCGGGACGAACTCGTTGACGCCGTGGTAGCAATAGCCGCCGGTGGAAAGGTTGGGGCAGGGCAGACCGCGGAACGACAGCTGCGCGCCGTCGGTGCCGCCGCGAATCGGCAGCACTTGGGGCTCAACGCCGCAGGCAAGGTAGGCTTCCTTGGCAACATCAATAAGCTCGGGATAGTCACGAACGATCTCGGCCATATTTCGATACTGCTGCTTAATCTCGACCGTCACGCGCTTCTCACCCAGACGCTGGTTGAGCATCGAGGCGGCGGCATCAATAAGATCGAGTTTCTGCTGGAACTTGGCGGCGTCATGGTCACGGACGATATAGCGCGCTGTGGCGTGATCGACGGTTGCAGATACACCCTCAAGATGATAAAAGCCCTCGTAGCCTTCCGTATACTCCGGGCGCTGCACGCAGGGGAGCAACGCGTTGAAGTCGCAGAACAGATTGCCTGCGTTGACCATACGGCCCTTGGCGTCGCCCGGGTGGATGGACTGGCCCTCAAAGCGGACGGTCGCCTCGGCGGCGTTAAAGCACTCCCACTCCAGCTCGCCGATGGGGCCACCGTCGACCGTGTAGGCGTACTTGCAGCCAAAGGTATCGATATCCAACAGCTCGGCTCCGTGGCCGATCTCCTCGTCAGGGCAGAAGCAAATGCCGAGTGCGGGATGGGGCAGAGAAGGGTCCTGAGCGATACGCGCGACAAGCGACATGATCTCGGCGACGCCTGCCTTGTCGTCCGCGCCCAGCAGCGTGGTGCCATCGCTGCAGACCAGGTCCTCACCCGCGAGGTCATTCAGGGCGGGAAGCTTGGCGGTACTCATGGCAACGGGCTTACCGTCAACCGTGCCGCAGACCAGGTCGCCGCCTTCGTAGTGTACGATGTGCGGCTTCACGCCGGCGCCCGGTGCAACTTCGGTGGTGTCGAGATGGGCGATCAGGCCCAGGGCGGGCTTGTCCTCAGCGCCCGCACTTGCGGGGATATGCGCGCAGACATAGGCGTGCTCGGTCACGTGGGCATCTTCCGCACCAAGCTCGCGCAGCTCTTCAGCCAGCACGTTGGCAAGGTCAAACTGAACGGCGCTCGAGGGTACCTGGTCGCAGTTTGCATCCTCGGACTGCGTGTTGATCTGGACGTAGCGCAAAAAGCGTTCGAGGACATCGGGGCTCGTGGTGGTGTTTTCCATAAAGACCGCTCCAATCTTGGTCGTCGTGTGCAACAAGAACTCTAGCACGGTATGCCACGGCATACCACGACGCTTGGATGGGGTAGAATCAGCCATTGAATGCAGAAGGGACGGAAGATCATGGATACGACAAATAGCTCGCGCGAACTACATCTGACGGTGGCGAACGAAGACTACTTGGAGTGCATGGTTCGCATTGAAAGCGAAGAGGGGGAAACCAACGGCGTGCGATCGGTCGACATCGCGCAGCGCCTTGGCGTCTCCAAGGCATCGGTCAATAAAGCGGTTTCGGCTCTCAAGGCATCCGAGCTTGTCGAGCAATCGCACTACGGCAAGGTGATCCTGACCGATCGCGGCCGCGAGGTTGGCACGGCTATCTGGTACCGTCATCGCCTCATCCGCACGTTTTTGGTTCAGGAGCTCGGTGTCGAATTTGAGCGAGCCGATTCCGAGGCCTGCATGATGGAGCATGCGCTATCCGAGGACACGATGAGCCGCTGGCTCGCCTATCTCGAAAAGCAGGGAATCAGCGTCGAGGAATAGCGGGATATATATGGATACGAGTTATTACAACCGCTTTGGTGCCGAGGAACTTACGCGCCGCTTGTCGAGCGAGACCTTGTTGGCGCAGGGCCCCATGGGCAGTGTTTTGTTGAGTGAGTACGATGCCGCCGACATTCCACCGGCGTTTTGGAATCTGGCAGAGCCGCAGACCGTTTCTCGTATCCATCGCTTGTATGTCGCCGCCGGCGCGCAGGTGCTCATTACCAATACCTTTCAGGCATCGAGCTATGCCCTCAAGCACGACCAGATTGCGCCGTCCGTGGCGGAGGTCAATCGCGGGGCCGTCGACGATGCCCGCCAGGCGCACCCTCAGCTACTGCTGGGCTCGATGGGCCCGATCGGTATTGAGTGGTTTGCCGAGGACTCTGTCGAGTATCGTGAAATCCGCGGCATTGCGCGCGAACAGGCGCACGCCTTGCTCAATGCTGGTGTTGACGGTCTGCTGATCGAGACGGTGACGTCTATCCGTAATCTGCAGCCCATGCTTGCCGGCGCCCGAGATGCCGCCGACGGCATGCCTGTTCTGGTGAGTTTTGTCGTTGACGATAAAGGCGACCTGCTGGGCGATGGCCTCAACATCGAGGCAGCCGTTTTGTACGCCGAAAAACACGGCGCAAACTCGGTTGGTGTTAATTGCTGTTCGCTTGCGGCCGCGAATGCGGCGGTGCCCAGGATGGTTGCATCGGCGACTACTCCCGTTACGGTGCGTCCCAACGTAGGCGATCCGGTCCAGACTCAGGATGGCCCCGTATGGCACGAGAATCCCGAAGCTTTCGCGCGCGCATGCATCGAATGGAGACATGCCGGCGCCGCAATGGTGGGCAGTTGCTGTGGAACCACGGCAATCACTACGGCAGCGATGGCCGAGGCGCTCGATATATAAAGGGCAAAACCGCTCCATACGGGGCGGTTTTTTTATTGCTTGCATGTCCTCGGCAGCATTTGCCCAAATGGTGAATGCTGGTGCCGGCAGGTTGCTGAGTGCGTGTTGCGGGTATACCTCACGCGTACCATGATCCAAACACTGTGAGGTGTCTGCGCGTGTGCGCGATAATTCATTTTGGAACTGACGGTTGGCGCGCTCGCGTCGATGAGGACTTCACTGCCGATAACGTTGCCCGTATCGCCGATGCCGTCGGCGAGTTGTGGCAAAAGACCAATCCGGGCAAAACGGTATATATAGGGTTCGAC
>JAXJLC010000341.1:0-7441 GCA_036297365.1 Collinsella sp. | reverse complement strand
CCGTAAAGAGCAGCGACACCTTGCGCGAAAGCGACACCTCGCCGTCAGCAACGGCGCGGGCCAGACCCAGCAGAATCGACGCGGACAGCTTGTCGTCAAGGAAGCGACTCTTGATGTAGCCGCTCTCCGTCACCGTGGTGCGCGGGTCCATAGCGATGATGTCGCCGGTCTGAATACCCAGCTCGAGCACATCGTCCTTGCTGTCAACGTTCTCGTCGAGCAGGATTTCCATGTTCTTCTCGATGGTCTTGACCGGCTCATCGGCCACATGCGCCGAAGGCTCGGTATTGAGGACCACGCCCGTGTAGACATTACCGTCACGCGTGTAGACTGTGCAGTTCTCGCCATCGGCCGTAGACCACTGGTGCCCACCAAGCGTCGTGGGACGCAGGCGGCCATTGTCCTTAATGGAACGCACCATGGCGCCCAGGGTATCGACATGGCTCGCCAGTACGAGCGGCTCACCCTCACCACCAAGCTCAACGAGCACGTTGCCTTTATTGGAGCGCTCGGGCCCAAAGCCCATATCGCGCAACGTTTCCATTAGATAATCAGTCGCCGCACGGGTATAGCCCGTAGGCGAAGCAATAGAAGTCAGCGTCTTAAGCTGTCCCGCGATATAGGAGAGCGTCTCCTCTAGAGAAGCATCGATTACAGAAGCCATGTGCATCCTTCCAAGCAAAACTAAGACCGAGTCCCGATTTTAACCGTTCTGCACGCGCAAGGCTCTGGGAGCCGAGCCACCTCCAGACGTCCTCCCGCCGATTTTACGCACGCGCACGGCTTACAATCCCAATCTTGCATAAATCCTATCGGTATCTGCATAGAAATGAGGAATCTTTTTGCTTCGTCTCAGGGTACCCCACCTTGGGCCGTGCAAAAAACGAAGTATTCAGCACCGTGGGCCCCAACGACCCCATCGCGAACGACAAAACGACACGGTTACAGCAGTGTTGCAGGTCGTCGCAAAGCAAAAACTCAGTAACAACCCCCTCCACTCATCGATAGCCCGCCCACAATGGCTGTCGATGGGCGCCTGCGGACCACTACGGGCCATTCAAAACGTTATGCATTCTTAAGAGCTTGCTGAATACTCCCAAAAATGCACGCTGGGAAGTACACCACCTATCCGCAGCGGGCAGCATGCCTTGGTTTTGCCCATCTCGGGGCATCGACGAGGCACAAAAAGCCCCGCCGCGCGTAGCGCGGCGGGGCCAGCGGCAAGTCAAAAGACCATACGCCTACAGGCGAAAGAACACCAAACGAGGCTAGGCAGCCGGGCAGATCTTCTTGAAGAGCTCGATGACGTCGTCGAGCGTCGCCTCGCGCGGGTTACCCGGGAAGCAGGCGTCGGCCATGGCGTCCTTAGCCAGGACCTCGATCTCGTCAGCCTTCATGGCCTCGCAGACGTGCGGGATGTTCACGTCGGCGGACAGCTGCTTGACGGCGGCGCTGGCGGCGTCGGCGGCCTCGTCAGTGCTCATGCCCGTGGTGTCAACGCCCATGGCGACGGCGACCTTGGCCAGGCGCTCGGCGCAAACCGGCTTGTTGAACTCCATGGCAATCGGCAGCAGCATGGCGCAGGCGACGCCGTGCGGGGTGTCGTAGTGAGCGGACAGGGTGTGAGCCATGGCGTGGTCGATGCCCAGGCCAACGTTGGAGAAGCCCATGCCGGCGACATACTGGCCAAGAGCCATGCCCTCGCGGCCGGAGCCGGGCTGACCGGACTTGGCCTCGGCGACGGAGTCGCGCAAGTTCTCGCTGATCAGCTTAATGGCCTCAAAGTGGAACATATCGGAGAGCTCCCAAGCGCCCTTGGTGGTGTAGCCCTCGATGGCGTGGGTCAGTGCGTCCATGCCAGTGGAAGCGGTCAGGCCGGCGGGCATGGAAGCCATCATGTCGGGATCGACGACAGCAACCTCGGGGGCATCGTTGGTGTCGACGCACACGAACTTGCGGACCTTCTCGGGGTCGGTGATGACGTAGTTGATGGTCACCTCGGCAGCAGTACCGGCGGTCGTCGGCACAGCGATGGTGAACACGGCGTGGTTCTTAGTGGGAGCAACGCCCTCGAGGCTGCGGACATCGGCGAACTCGGGGTTGTTGATAATAATGCCGATGGCCTTGGCGGTGTCCATGGAGGAGCCGCCACCGATGGTCACGATAGCGTCAGCCTCGGCGGCCTTGAAGGCCTCGACGCCGTCCTTGACGTTCTGAATCGTGGGGTTGGGCTTGATCTCGGAGTAGAGGCTCCAGGCGATGCCGGCGGCGTCGAGCTCGTCGGTCACCTTGGCGGTAACGCCAAACTTGACCAGATCGGGATCGGAGCAGACGAAGATCTTCTTGTAGCCGCGACGCTGGAGCTCGCCGGGGATCTCCTTGATGGCGCCGGAACCATGATAAGAGATGGTATTGAGAACGAAACGATTAGCCATTGATAGCCTCCCATCGTGTGCGGGGCACCCATTACGCCCCGCGCTATAAGTCCCATCCTAACGCTTTTGAAACAAAAAACGCGTGAGAACATCAAAAGTGTTAAAGCGTTTCAACAGAATAACGGAGCCCTAGTCCTTCCCTCCCGACAGCAGCGAAGGCTAGATTATAGGAGCAATCGCCCAAAGAATACGACCGACTCAGTCTATAAATTGTTTCTGTTTTAGCAATATATGTTTGACAATACGTTTATAAAAAGATACTTTGTAATGAATAACATACATGCAGCAAATAACGTCATTCATTTTGTTAGAAATTGCCCATGCGGTTATTGCAGCTGCATCTACTGCAACGTACAGCGTAATTCTCCGCACGAAGCAGAAGACGGTTCCAATTCGATCGAGGCGATGACACATGGTGGCTAGTTGTCCTAAATCGAGCAAGACGGCTACAAACGAATATCGAATCTCAATTGAAGGTAACCCTTATCCGCATACTCTGGCTCTCATCAACCCAGCGGGAGACAACCTCAACATCAAAAAACATGGGTTCACGGGTCCACTAGGACAGCTATTGAGTCTTAAATATACCGTTTATGACGATGCAAATGAAAAACTCTTTACTGTCGTCGACGGTGGTTTTAGTAACATGCCCAGGGTTGCGCTCATCATCGAACACAAGGAAGTTGCGGTGTTCGATTATGGTCTAAACAGACTTGAGATGAAGTGCGTAACGAACATACCGAATTACACAATAAAAGGTAACTTCCTATTTGGAGATTACGATATATTCAGCCAACGGGAAGTGAAACTATCTTCAGTTATCGTCCTTCAATGTGATAAACAATCGTGCTTTAGCATACAGGTTTTGGATAAAGCCGAATTAGCCGCCGCAATTGGAATACCTACAGCCATTGCCCTTCTTAGGGCTCGGATTGAAGAGCATCTCGAATAAATCGCAAAAAGCAGTTCGTAGCAACATTTAGGATAGTTTTTTCTGGCTCCTGGAACTGTATTACATAGTCTGCAAATTGTTCGAAACCATGTCCATGATTCGCAGTAATCGCGGTATGTTTTTTCATTTCCTGCGTAGACGCTACTTTCAAAAAGGATATCGAAACACTATCTAAATTGTTGCAAGACTCATCCAGACTAATAATAGAATAGCTGCTCAGAAAGGCTCTACAAAGCAATAAAGAGGACAGTTCTCCGCCTTGATTATCAACTTGATTACTGTCGTCTTATTATGAATAAAAAGCTCTGACATATGTCCATCCCCTTAACTAATAATCATAGCTGGAAAGATGACATTTTTATTCTATAGCCTCAAGCAACACGCTTTGCTGACGTCAAATCTTGTCATTACAAACATGCACCTTAGCGCTTAAGACTCCAAAAAAGGGGCGGCCGAGATGGCCGTCCCCTCCCCAATATTGATCAGTGCGGCAAAGGGACAGCCCCTTTGCCGCAATCGGTTACTTTCGGCAGCCCTCTTTCCAAGCCTCGGCCGCAACCTTCCAGCGTAAGCGCAAGTCGCGCTCGCGGTCGATGAACATGATGGCAAACGCGACAAACAGCAGCAAACTCGCCACGACGATGGCGTGCAGCCCCATGCGCTCAATACACCAGTTGCCCAGCACGGCGCCAAACACAAAGGTAAAGATCACGCCAAAGTACAGCAGGCCGTTTTCCAAAAAGCCGCGCCTGTGGGTGATGATGTAATCGTCCACGTTTTGCAGCGCGTTGCGCAAGTTGCCGATGCACATGGTCGTAGCGATGCCGTGACCGTGGATCTTGCGGAAGCTCTCGACTTGCATGCCGCAGGCAAAAGAGGTGAGGCAGTTGGCGAGCAGGTTGTAACCGCCACCGGGGATAAAGCTCACGCCCAGCAAGATGACGGCTTCAAAGAACACCGTCACCTGACGCCAGTGGATCACGCTGCCAAACCGCTCGTGTACCAGATCGGCAAGCATAATACCCACGGCAAACGACACCACAGGAAAGAAGTAGCGCCCCGCAAGTGCCCAGTTGCCCTCCGAGATGCTCACGCCCACGAGCAGGATGTTGCCTGTCTGCGCGTTGGCGAAAACATGGTCGCGCCCAATGTACGAATACACGTCCATAAAGCCACCGGCGAGCGCCAAGATGATGCCCAGCTCAATAGACTCCGATATCTGTTTGGCACGCTGCATCGTCGTGCATCCTCCTTGTTGACGACTCTCTCGTGCGTTGGCGGAAACATAGCCGCCGTTCATACTGTAACCCATTGACAACATGGCGTGCGCGCGAGACGACCCCTTCGACACAGGGATACACAGTCTGGAAACAAACGACACCCGCATCGACACGCCGATCCGCTAGCTCATGTACTCCACCAGTCTTTTTAGCCCCGTCCCAAAAAGACTGGTTACAATTACGTGCAGCATACAAACACCGGGAGGGATCGTGGCAAAAAAGCCTCAGCACGCTCAGAACAACCAGCGCAGTCAGCAGGGCAAACAGGGCCAGCAGCAAAAGCGCGGCGGTAAGGCGCAGGGTGGGCACACCACGCATACCCCAGCAGCGCTCACACGCCCCTGGCGCCCGGGCCGCGATAAGTTCCTCCCCGTCAGCCGCGCCGACATGGATGCGCGCGGCTGGGACCAGTGCGACTTTGTCTACATCTGCGGCGACGCCTACGTGGACCACCCCAGCTTTGGTATGGCCATCATCAGCCGCGTCCTCGACGCGCACGGCTACAAAGTGGGCATCATCTGCCAGCCCGACTGGACCGACCCCGCCAGCATCACGGTGCTCGGTGAGCCGCGCCTGGGCTTTTTGGTCAGCGCCGGCAACATGGACTCCATGGTCAACCACTATTCGGTGACCAAGCACCGCCGCCACACCGATGCCTATACCCCCGGTGGCGAGGAGGGGCGCCGTCCCAACCGAGCCGTCACGGTCTACGGCAACCTCATCCGCCAGACGTTCAAGGACGCCCCCATCATTATCGGTGGCATCGAGGCGAGCCTGCGTCGCCTGGCCCACTACGACTACTGGCAGGACAAACTCAAGCGCTCGGTGTTGCTCGACTCGGGCGCCGACATCCTCATCTACGGCATGGGCGAGCACGCGATTGTCGAGATCGCCGACGCGCTCGACGCGGGACTGCCCGTCGATCAGATTACCTATATCAACGGCACCGTCTACCGCACCAGCTCACTCGACGAGGTCTACGACTACGACCTGCTGCCCAGCTGGGACGACCTTGCCGCCGACAAGCTCAACTACGCGCGCAGTTTTAACGTGCAGCAGCAAAACATGGACCCCATCACCGGACACCGCCTGGTGGAGCCCTATCCCAACAGCGTCTATGTGGTACAGAACCCGCCGTCGGCGACGCTCACCACCGATGAGATGGACGAGGTGGCCGAGCTCCCCTACGCACGTGATTGGCATCCCGACTACGACGCGGCAGGCGGCGTGCCGGCCTTTGCCGAGATCAAGTTTTCCATTAGCTCCAACCGCGGCTGTTTTGGCGAGTGCTCGTTTTGCGCGCTCACCTTCCACCAGGGCCGCGTGCTGCAGATGCGCAGCCACGACTCGATCATGCGCGAGGCCGAGCTGCTCACGCGCGACCCGGAGTTTAAGGGCTATATCAACGACGTGGGCGGACCGACGGCCAACTTTAGCCGCCCGGCCTGCGACAAACAGCTCAAGCACGGCGTGTGCAAGAACAAGCGCTGCCTGTGGCCGAGCGTATGCAAGAACATGGTGGTCGACGAGAGCGGCTACACGCAGCTGCTGCGCGACCTGCGCCAGCTGCCGGGCGTCAAGAAGGTCTTCGTCCGCAGCGGCATCCGCTTCGACTACACCATGGCCGATGCCTCGGACGAGTTTTTGCGCGAGCTGCTGGAGCACCACGTTTCGGGCCAGCTGCGCGTAGCGCCCGAGCATGTGAGCGACGCGGTGCTGTCCGTGATGGGCAAGCCGAGCCGCGCCGTCTACGATGCGTTCTGCCGCAAATTTGAACGCTTGAACCGCGAATACGGACTCAAGCAGTACGTAGTGCCGTATCTAATCTCGAGCCACCCCGGCTCGACGATGAAGGAAGCCGTGGACCTTGCCGAAGCCGTGCGCGACATGGGCTACATGCCCGAGCAGGTGCAGGACTTCTACCCCACCCCGTCCACCATGTCGACCTGCATGTACTACACCGGCGTGGACCCGCGCACCATGCAGCCAATCTATGTCGCACGCGACCCGCACGAAAAGGCCATGCAGCGTGCGCTCATCCAGTATCGCAAGCCCGAAAACTACAAGCTTGTGCGCGAGGCGCTGGAAAAAGCCGGCCGTCGCGACCTGATCGGCTACACCAAGCATTGCCTGATTCGTCCCGTGCCCCCGCGCCCGGGCGAGACATCGGCCGGCGGTGGGCATGGCACCGGCAAGAAGGGCGGCAAACCGCATGGCGGCGGCGCTGGCAAGGGACCCAAGGGCAGCAAGGGCCACGGCGGCATGTCACGCGCACAGAACACTGCCGGTCGCAATCGCGCGGCCCAGGGACGACAGGGCGCCAACGGCGGCGGACGCCGCAACTAGGGCAGCGGTGCGCTCGCTGCGTCCATCCCACACGCGTGGCGCAGCGAGCGCATCGCCTCTACCAGCACAAAGCCAGCGATGGCGACCGTGACCACCACGTCGAACGGCGTGTTCACAAACCAGAGCAACGTCATGAGATACGACCCGGCATTAAAGGCAAAGTGCAGCAGGATCGTGTAGCGGAGCTTTCCAGTGGTCACGAGTACCCAGCCAAAAATGAGGCCGGCGACACCCGCGTAGCAACCCTGCACCCAGTTCATGTACATAAAACCGAAGATTGCCGCTTGCAGCACAATCGCTGCGGCGATACCCCACGTGCTTGGGGCCGCCCAGGGCACCATGGCGCCGTCCTGCGCGCTCGCACGACGCCGGCGCTTCCAAAGTGGGCGGCACTGCGGATTAAACGCTCGGAGCGAAAACTCCAAAAT
>JAXJLC010000340.1:0-1828 GCA_036297365.1 Collinsella sp. | reverse complement strand
GTGCCTGTCCCCTTTGTGGTGGTCTTGGTTAGGCGTCCAGGTAGACGCGCTGGGGTTGGTTGCGGCGACGGGCAAAGATGATGAGCGCCAGGCCGGCGATCACGAGCGGCAAACTCAGCAGCTGACCCATGGTGATGACGCCTCCCAGCAGATAACCCAGCTGGGCATCGGGCACGCGCACGAACTCAACGAGAAAGCGGACGATGCCGTACCCCATCACGAACACGCCCATAAACGTACCCTGGGGCAGCAGCGGCTTTTTGCGGCTGAGCACCTGCAAAATACAGAAGAGCACGACGCCCTCAAGAAACGCCTCGTAGAGCTGGGAGGGATGGCGCGGCATATCGCCCGCGGTGCCGCCAAAGACCACACCCCAGGGCAGATCGGTCGGCTTACCCCACAGCTCGCCGTTGACGAAGTTGGCGCAACGTCCCAGGCACAGCGCCAGCGGAGCACCGATCACAGCAAGGTCGGCGATGGTCCAGGCGTCGAGCTTGTACATGCGGCACACGATGATGCCGCCCAAGATGCCGCCCACCAGGCCACCGTGGAAGCTCATGCCTCCCTCGTTGGTGGCAAAGATCTCGAGCGGGTGGGCCAAATAGTAGCCATCACCGTAAAAGACGACGTAAAACAGGCGCGCGCCGATAATAAGGCCAAAGACCGCGCCGACCACGACGCTCGTCAGGTCATCAATCGTAATGTCGAAGCCCCAACGACGTTGCGTGCGGTACATAACGACCGCCGTGAGCAGAGCGCCGACCACGTAGGCCAGACCGTACCAGTAGATGGTGATGGGGCCCGCCGAGATCGCGACGGGATCAAGCATATGGTAGAGGTCGTTGAGCATATCGATCCCCCTGCTCCCTACATACAAATGCGGCCGCGGGCCTTGCGCTCGCAGCCGCATATTTGGACGTAACGTCTATGCGGAGCGTACCGTCCGCAGCTTTCGCATCTTAGAACGGCGCGTACTCGTCGTACAGGTCCTCGGCCTCGCCGGAAGCATTGACCTGCTCAACGCGGGTAACGCCAGGCACATGCTCCTTCAGAATGCGCTCGATACCCATGGAAAGGGTTAGCGAGCTCATGGGGCAGCCGGCGCAGGCGCCCTGCAGTTCCAGCTTGACGACGCCCTCGTCGTCGACGCCCACATACTCCATATCGCCGCCGTCGGCCTGCAGGTTGGGGCGGATCTCTTCAAGAACCTTCTTAAGCAGCTCTTCGTTAACAGCCACAGGGGCTCCTTTCTCACAATAACGCGGGCACGCCCGCGGACAGAAGCTATGTTACTACAGCCATGTACCCGCTCACGAGCCGTCCATGCGCGCAGACGCGACTTTCACGAGTAGTCAATTTGGGACGGGGCTCTTTTAGCTGCTTTTGCCGCCAGCTGGCGTTGCCACGCGCTACTGCTGAGCCTGCCCCTCGGTGCCGATGTGCACATCGACGATAACCTGGCGGTAGCTGATGCCACAGGAGTCGAGGATGCGGCGGCTGATGCGCCCATCATCGGTGTCGGCGTACTTGTTGTCCAGGTAGACAACCTCGCCCACGCCCACCTGCGCCAAAATCTTGGCGCAGTCGTGGCACGGAAACAGCGTGACGTAGACCGTGGAACCCTCGAGGTCCTTGAGCGAACCACGGTAGTTGAGCACGGCGTTGGCCTCGGCGTGGACCACGTAGTTGTGCTTGTCCTGCAGCGGGTCGTCGCTCGTACCCCACGGGAAAAAGTCGTCGTTGAGCGCCGAGGGTGTACCGTTGTAGCCCACCGAAAGGATGCGGTGGTTGGTGCTGGCGATGCACGCACCCACCTGCGTGTTGGGGT
>JAXJLC010000339.1:0-4885 GCA_036297365.1 Collinsella sp. | reverse complement strand
GCCGGGGACCGCGCCGTACCAGCTACAGCGTCATGTTCGGATCGGCGTCGACGTCGAACGGCGAGATTTCTCCTCGGTCGAATTTACGGCGGGCGACCTCCGCGATCATAGCGGCGTTGTCGGTGCATGCCGAGAGAGGCGGCACCGTCACGCGGATGCCCTGGCGCCCAAGCTTCTTGATCATCATCTCGCGCAGATGCGGGTTGGCCGAGACGCCGCCGCCGATGCAGTATTCCTTGCATCCGGTAGCGTGCAGTGCGTTTTTGGCCTTCTTGTACTGCACGTCAAAGACAGCTGCCTCAAACGAAGCTGCCAGATCGGGCAGGTGAATCGTGCGCCCGGCCTTGGTCTCCTGTTCAATGTAGAGCGTCACAGCGGTTTTAAGGCCCGAAAGCGAGAAGCGATAGTCTCCCCTGCTGTTAAGCGCACGGGGGAAATCGATCGCCTTGGGGTTGCCCGTCTCGGCCAGCTTGGAAATGATGGGGCCACCGGGATAGCCCAGACCCAACGCCTTGGCTACCTTGTCGAAGGCCTCGCCCACAGCGTCGTCGAGCGTCTCACCGAGCACCTCGTAGTCGCCCCACGCCTTCACGTGCACGAGCATGGTGTGCCCACCCGAGACAAGCGTGAAGATAAACGGCGGTTTGAGGTCGGGTTGCGCCAGCAGGTTGGCAAACAGATGCCCCTCCAGATGGTTGACGCATACGAGCGGCTTACCGGCAGCGTAGGCAAAGCCTTTGGCAAAGGCAACGCCCACCACGAGGGCGCCCACCAGGCCCGGACCCTGTGTCACGCCCACGGCGGCAAGCTCGCTGGGAGCAATGGCTCCACCCTCAAGACCAAGCGATGCTGCGGCATCCTCGAGCGCCGCATCCACGACACTCACAATCACCTCAACGTGTTTGCGCGAGGCGATCTCGGGCACCACGCCGCCAAAGCGGGCATGAAAATCAATCTGTGTCGACACCTGGTTGGCCAGCATATTGCCATCCGCATCGATAATCGCCACGGCCGTCTCGTCGCAGGAACTCTCGATAGCGAGCACCAGGCGGCGGCGCTCAATTTCGGCGCGCTCCCCCTCGGAGCGCCCAGGCGCAGGCAGCGGCCATACGCGTTGCTCGGCTGCCGTCGGCTCGGGCGAGGCGTTATCGACCGGAAGTACGAGGGGAAGTGGGGCCGTCATGACGATGGCGTCTTTGCCGACACCGTAGTAGCCACGACGACGACCCACCTCGGTAAAGCCCAGAGCGGCATAGAGCGCAATCGCGCCCTCGTTGCCGTCCTCGACCTCGAGCGAAGCCGTGGTGCAGCCGAGCATCTGGGCATCATAGCTCACATGCGACAGCAGCTTGCGGGCAATGCCCTCACGGCGATGTGCCGAGTCGACGGCGACATCCAGAATCTGCACATCACCGTCCACGACCATACCGCCGGCAAGGCCCAGCAGCTTGCCGTCGTCGTGTGCCACCCACCAACTGCGCGGCACAGCGACGTCCTCGCCCAGTTCGGACAGGAACATGCCCGGCGTCCACGCCTCGTGTCCGGCACCTTCAAAGCAGGCAGCCTCTAGCGCGCTCGCGCCCTCGGCATCCGCCGCGCCCATGGGACGGAACTGCAGATGACGACCGGCGAGCTCATCGGCAACGCCCGTAATTTCGCTCTGCGCACTCTCGGCAAGACCAAGACGCTTGCGCTCGTTTTCCTCGGCATCCGAAAGGCGCGTGTAAATCGGCAGGACGCGAGCCGGATCGCCGTCACCCGCAGCGTGCGCGAGCAGCAAGCCCTCGCCCGAAGGCCACCACAGGTCGCGCTCCACGCAGCGGGCGGTCTCGTCCTCACCCAGCAGCTTGCCATAGCGCACGAGACCGTCACCGGTCAGCTGAACCTGGTCCCAGTCCGCTGCTCGGCGCCACTCATCGAGCGCCACGGCGGCCTTGACCACGTGTTCGCGCTCAAATTGACGCTCGGGACCCTCATCGCCCAGCATATATAGTGCCGGATATACCTCACCGCGCATGGCATCGGCCAAGATACCAAGCTTGCCGCGCACGCCAGCCTTCCACGCCGTCCAAGCGCAAGCGTCGAGCGTCGACACGCCCAGCAGTGGAACATTGGCACCGCGCGCGAGGCCCTTGGCAGTGGAGATGCCGATGCGCACACCCGTAAACGACCCCGGGCCGCGGCCGACCACGTAGTAACCAACATCGCTGCGATCCAGACCGGCCTGAGCAAGCACGCTGTCAACGGTATTCACGAGCTCCACATTGGCATGGCGACGGCACATATGGTCGCCACTCGCCAGCTTCGCCTCGCCCGTCTGCCCATCAATCCAGCTTGCCGCGCAGGCAAGCATATCGGTCGAAGTATCGAGCGCTACCACCAGCGCGTAATCGTTATGCAAGCTCATCTTGTACAGCCTTATCTATCAAATGGGAAAGCTCAATCGCGCGCTCGCCGTGCGCCTCGAGCGTTATCATTCGCACGTCGTTATCGTTCTCATCACGCTTAAGCGTTACCGAAAGATACTCGTCTGTCAGTTCGTCCTGGAACTGTTCGCCCCACTCCAACAGACAGGCACCCTCATAGCCCAGTACATCGAAAATGCCCGTATCCTCGAGCTCGTAAGCATGCTCCAGACGGTACAGGTCAAAGTGGAACAGAGGAATACGCCCCTGGTCATGAACAGCCATGAGTGCAAATGTGGGGCTCGTGACCATATGACCGTCGCCCAGACCACGCGAAACGCCCTTGGTAAAGTGGGTTTTGCCCACCCCGAGGCCGCCGGTCAAGATCAGCACATCACCATCTTCCAGGCACGGCGCAACCAGCTCGCCAAAATGCTCCGTATCAGCAGAGCAAGCCGTTTTATAAATACCTACCCCCAGGCGCTCCAGGGACATATATGCTCCTTATTATTCCGAGGCACCCTCTGGCGCGGGGTGTCGCTCCAGATAGTCGCCCAGCATCTTAAAGTCTTTCTCCAGCAACTCCTGCCACGCCGGATTGCGCAGCGCCGCCGCAGGATGAAACGTCGGCATCACCACAAAGTGCCCCATCTGATGGAACCTGCCGCGCAGCTTGGTAATGCCAATCTCGGTCTTGAGCACAAAGTGCGTTGCGGGGTTGCCGAGCGTCACGATGATATCGGGCCAGATGCTTCGAATCTGCTCGCGCAAAAACGGTGAGCAAGCCAGCACTTCCTCGGGGCGCGGATTGCGGTTTCCCGGCGGGCGACACTTAAGCACGTTGGCGATATAGACATCCTCGCGCTTAAGACCTGCCAGGGACAAAATGCCGTTGAGGTCTTCACCCGCCGCACCCACAAAGGGTTCGCCCTGCAAATCCTCGTTACGACCCGGTGCTTCACCAATAAACATGACGCGGGCGCGGGGGTTTCCCACGCCAAACACGATATTGTGGCGCGACTGGTAGAGCTGGCAGAGGTGACAATCGCCCAGAACAGCCTCAATCTCCTCGAGTGCGACCTCACGTGGCGCCTGATGGGTATGGCCGGGGATGTGCATGACGCCCATGGCGACTCCTACACGTAGACCTTGTCGAGGCGCATGCCAAAGCCGCAGGCGACCTCGTAGTTAATCGTTCCGCGCAGTCGGGCCATCTCGTCCATAGTGATCTCGGCATCGCCATCGCGGCCGACAATGATCATCTCGTCACCATACTCGGCCTCGGGAATCTCGTGTGCCGGGTTGGACTGAATGGCGACCATAAACTGGTCCATGCAGATATTGCCAACCTGATGCACACGCTCGCCGCGATACAGCACATCCATACGATTGGAAAGCGTACGCGATAGGCCATCGGCATAACCGATCGGCAGCGTGCAGATCTGAACGCGCGTACGCGGTACGCGGTAGGTAAAACCGTAGCCCACGCCCTCACCCATCGCAGGGTGTGCCACGCGCGTCACACGCGCATGGACGCTCATAACGGGATCAAGCTGCATCACGCGGCCACTCAGCTCGCACGGCTGCATGCCATACAAGCCAACGCCGGCGCGGATCATATCAAAATGCATCGAGGGGTCGAGCATCGAGGACGGCGTGTTGGCGCAGTGCACGATACCGCACTCAAAACCCGCATCCTTAATGGCCTGAACGGCCTCGGTAAAGCGCTGACACTGCAGCTTGTAGTCCCAGCCCGAAGGTTCATCGGCCGTGGCGAAGTGCGTAAATACGCCGTCGCACTGAATACCGCGATGGAAATTTATACCGCGGACAAAGTCGAGCACCTGCGTGTAGTGAACGCCGATACGATTCATGCCCGTCTCGATGGCGAGATGATACTTGCCCACTTTGCCCGCCGCGACGGCACATTCGCCATACGCAAGAGCAAAGTCAGACGTATAGACCGAAGGCATGATATCAAACTCGAGCAACGTCGGAATGGCCTCGATAGGCGGCTCGCTTAGGATGAGGATGGGTTTCGTAATC
Source organism: Collinsella sp. (assembly GCA_036297365.1). Classification (GTDB taxonomy): domain Bacteria; phylum Actinomycetota; class Coriobacteriia; order Coriobacteriales; family Coriobacteriaceae; genus Collinsella. Next base: position 434 of record JAXJLC010000339.1, on the reverse strand, counting down.
CCGCCCTGTCGGAGCTCAACGCCCTCGTTAACCGTCGCCACGGCAAACATGTCGGCACCGGCCGAATACATGATCTTGGCGCACTCAACAGCTCCATGGCCATAAGCATCGGCCTTGACCACGCAGCACAGGCGCTGACGTGGATTCAGCAAGTTCTTATAGGCCCTCGTGTTGCGACGGAGCGCCCCGCGGTCGATCTCGACCCAGGACCAGCGCGTCAAATCGGCTTTATTCATGATTAGTCATCCGACCCTTCGTCCATGATTCCCAGATCTTCGAGCGCATCCTTTGCCGCCAGTTCCATGGCCGGACCGATCAAGTCGATAAGATCGGTCGCGATGACGCTCTTCTCACCATACTCCGTCGCCGCGGCAAAACCGGCGTAGCTGTGAAGTGCGACGGCGTACGAATACAGCAACTCCCAACGATCCATC
>JAXJLC010000338.1:0-4838 GCA_036297365.1 Collinsella sp. | reverse complement strand
GGACCGCAGCGCAAGGGTCGCGTGATGACCGAGGCCGAGCGCACCACGATTGCCTACCACGAGAGCGGTCACGCTTTGGTGGGCCACATCCTGGAGCACTCCGATCCGGTCCACAAGATCTCGATCGTCAGCCGCGGTCAGGCTCTGGGCTACACGCTGCAGCTTCCGCAGGAGGACCACTTCCTCAAGACCAAGAACGAGATGCTCGACGAGCTCGCCGTGTTCTTGGGCGGTCGCGTTGCCGAGGAGCTCATGTGCGATGACATTACGTCGGGCGCGAGCAACGATCTGGAGCGCGCAACCAAGATGGCGCGCGAGATGGTCACGCGCTTGGGCATGAGCGAGGAGCTGGGCACGCAAGTGTTTGGCGAGGCGCAACATCAGGTGTTCCTTGGTCGCGATTACGCCGATCACCAGGATTACTCCGAGGAGACGGCGCGCCGCATCGATATCGAGGTTCAGCGCATTATGCGTGAGGCCCATCGTCGTGCGGTCGAGATCCTGGACGCCCGTCGCGATCAGCTCGATCTGATGGCGAAGGTGCTGCTTGAGCGCGAGACCGTCGAAGGCGACGCCGTGAACGCCCTGCTCGACAACGAGTGGGATGCCTACCTTGAGCGCGAGGGTGATATCCTGGCGGCCAAGGAGGAGCGCAATGCCAAGGCGGCCGGCATGCCGACCAAGAAGCGCGCGCCTCGTATGAGCGAGGAGGAGCTGGCGGCTGATGCCGCGGCCTTTGCGCAGGCGGCCATGCAGGAGGATGCCGAAGCCGCATCCGATGGTGCTGACGATGACCATGCCGTCAATGCCGGTGCCGACACCGACGCCGACAAATAGTCCTTGTAACAAAAGCCTCCGCGGGGAAACTTGTGGAGGCTTTTTCTTTTGAGCGATATGGGGTCGTCTGTCCCCAATCAACATTGCTGCGGCACTTTGCTCGGCTAAAGCGTACAATAGCGCCTATGCGAAAGGGGAACAGATGATCAACGAAACTATGTATGCTCGCGGCGCGGAAAGCTCCATCATCCGTGAGATTTTTAGCTATGGCCTTGAGCGCAAGGCGCAGATCGGTGCGGAAAACGTATTCGATTTTTCGCTGGGCAATCCGAGCGTTCCGGCGCCCGCTGCTGTGGCTGAGTCGATTAAGAAGGCCCTGGAGCTGCCGAGCGACCAGCTGCACGGCTACACGCCCGCACCGGGCCTGCCGCAATGTCGTGCCGCTGTGGCCGAATCGCTCAACCGCCGCTTTGGCACGAGCTATGAGGGCAAAGACGTATTTATGACGGTGGGTGCCGCGGCTTCGCTCACCTGCACGCTCAACGCCGTTACGAACCCGGGCGACGAGGTTATTGTTATCGCCCCGTACTTTCCGGAGTATCGCGTTTGGATTGAGAAGGCCGGCTGTACGTGTGTTGAGGCGCTCGCCGATGAAGATACGTTCCAGCTGAGCGTGGACAACGTGCTCAAGGCGATCAGCGATAAGACGGCGGCCGTCATCATTGACTCTCCCAACAATCCGACCGGTGCCGTATATACATGCGACACGCTGACGCGACTGGCCAATGTTCTGCGCGAGGCCAACGCTCAGCGCGATCCCGAGAATCCGATTATGCTCATCTCGGATGAGCCGTACCGCGAGATTGTGTACGGTGCCGAGGTGCCTTGGGTGCCCTCGATCTACGAGCACACCATCGTGTGCTACTCGTATTCCAAGTCGCTGTCGCTGCCGGGCGAGCGCGTGGGGTGGATCTTGGTTCCCAACACCAATCCGCAGGCTGCCCGTCTGATGCCGGCTGTTGCGGGTGCTGCCCGTACGCTAGGTTTTGTATGCGCACCGGCACTCTTCCAGCGCGTAATCATCGATTGCATCGATGAGCCGAGCGATGTCGAGGCCTATGCGCGCAACCGCACCGCGCTTACCGACGCACTAGCGGAGTACGGCTACACCTATGTTGAGCCGGATGGTGCATTCTACCTGTGGGTGAAGGCGCTGGAACCCGATGCGAATGCGTTTTGCGAGCGTGCAAAGAAGTATGAGTTGCTTGCGGTTCCCTCGGACAGCTTTGGTATGCCGGGTTGGTTCCGCCTGGGCTATTGCGTGAGTTACGAAACGATTATCAATTCGCTACCCGCTTGGAAACAGTTGGCGGACGAGTATCGTTAAAAGTAAAGCGCTCTGCCTACAATGTTTTACGTGAAACGGGGTTTGGTGTTAAGCCAGACCCCGTTGTCATGGACGTTGTGTCTTTGGGATGGAGTGGTTTTACGACTATCGAAGGCTATGCGTACAATGAATATAAGCGACGGCCGTGCCAGATAAGGAGACCTGATGCCCTACCTGCTTTCTTGTGACATTCATACCCATACGATATTCTCTGCGCATGCATATTCGACCATTGAGGAGAATGTGTACTGGGCGGCAGAGCGTGGCCTGCAGGTGCTCGGATCTGCCGACCATCTGAGCTCTATGGTTACGGCTTGCCCCAATGACCTGCGCAGTTACCAATTCTTTATCAACCAGGATATCTGGCCGCGCATTTGGAGCGGCGTGCTGGTGCTGCGTGGTGCCGAGGCCGATATCGTTTCGCTGGACGGAAGCCTGTTTGGCGAGGACACTCCTGTCACGCTCGATATTGCCGGTGATTCGTACAGCCGTCAGCATTCGCTGTTCGATTTGGTTACGCGAAATTTGGATTATTTGGTTGCGAGCGTGCATAATCCGCAGATTGCTGAAGGCGCGACGCTGGCCCAGACGACCGAGATGTATATCAATGCCCTGGAGTACCCCAAGGTGTTCATGCTGGGTCACACGGGACGTTCGGGCGTGCCGTTCGATATCGACGAGGTGCTGTTGGCAGCTAAGGCCAAGCACAAGATTATCGAGATCAACAACCATAGTCTTGAACACGGTGTCGACACTGAGCATTGGGCCGTATGCCGCAAGATCGCCGAGCGCTGCGCCGAGCTGGGCGTGGGCATTGGCGTGTCAACCGATGCCCACATTGGCATGGCCATTGGCAAGCTCGATCACGCGCGCAAGATGCTCGACGAGATTCACTTCCCGCTAGATTTGATCGTGGCGCGCGACCGCGAGACGCTGCTGCGCGAGATGGCGGCAGCCGGCGTGTGCGATCTGCGCAATGGGATGTAGCGGAGTTTATAAGCCAAGCGAAGGGGGCGGCCCAGGCGGGTCGCCCCCTTTCTTGTCCCAAAAATCTACTGAGGTTGGTTAGCGGCGTTCGAGGACCGCTACGGTTTCGGTGTGGTCGGTGTGAGGGAACATGTCGACCGGCGTGATCTTGAGCAGGCGATAGCCGCCGTCGAGGAGCTGGTGCAGGTCGCGCTCTTGGGTCACGGGGTTGCAGCTGATATAGGTGATGCGGCGCGGCTTAAGTGCGCAGGCGGCCTCGAGGAACTCGGGGGTAGAGCCGGCGCGCGGCGGGTCGATGGAAAGGACGTCGACGCGCTCGTTGTTATCTGCGGCATCTAGGATGTAGTCGGTGGCATCGTCGGCCATAAACCAAGCGCTGCGGGTGAGGCCGTTGAGCTCGGCATTGCGACGTGCGTCGGCAATGCCCGCCGGGTTGCGCTCCACGCCGAGCAGCATAATGCCGACACCTCTGTCCTGGGCATCCTTCGCGGCGCACAGACCGATGGTGCCGCTGCCGCAGTACGCGTCCATAAGAATGTCACCCTGCTGCAGGTCCATGCTGTCAATCGCGAGCTGATAGAGCAGCTCGGTCTGCTGCGGATTGGTCTGATAGAACGCGGTAGGGGAGATATCGAATTCGCAACCGAGCAGCTGGTCGCGCATGCACTCGGCGCCATAAACGATACGAGTCTCCTCACCCAAGATGGCGTTACCGGGACGGCCATTGATATTTTGGGCAACGGTGACGATATGCGGATCGAGCGCCGCGACGGCCTCAAAGAACTCCTGCGCATGCGGTAAGTCACGCTGGGCGGTCACGAGCGTAACCATGACCTGGTCTGTACGCCAACCGCAGCGAACGACGGCATAGCGAAGCAAACCAAGATGCTTGTCCTCATTAAAGGCGGGAATATGCAGCCGCTCAGCTTCGCGTGCGATGCCGTTGAGAATCTGACGGGCACCCGGCGCCTCGACAGGACATTCGGGCACGGCAACGATCTTGTGCGTGCCGCGCTCAAAGAAACCGCAGCGGACAGCGCCCTCCTTGCCGGGAGCAAAGGGAGTGGCAGCCTTATGACGAAAGCCACGCGGCGCAGGATATTTACCCGGGTCGCCCAGGGTGACGCCCATACCGCGAATAGGGTCAACGGCGATACCCTCGCGCTCACAAAGCGAAGCAAAAAGCTCCCCCATGGCAGCCTGCTTAGCTGCCAACTGCTTTTTATAAGGACGATTGAGCGCCGTGCACCCACCGCAAGATTTCATGATCGAACAGGGAGACTTGGGGTCCACAGCCTTACGCGCAGACGAAACCGGATCTTTATGCGGGCGCTTGGTGCGAGTCTGAGATGCCTTGTCCTCGCTCCGACGAGAGCTGGCACGCTTGGCCTTAGCCCTGCTCTTGGTCGATTTGCTTTTTGCAGCTTTGGAAGACTTGGATTTCGTAGAAGATTTCTCCTCTTTCGACCCCTCAGCCGCCTCCACCAAAGCACGACGAGCCCTACGCTCCGCACGAGATTCTGCCATGAATTAACCCCACTAATTTATAAATTGAAAGCTGCAAGCATTGTACCGTGCCAAGCTATCAGACGATATGCAAGCGCCCATTTCATGTCAGCGATAAGTCCAACGAAGGTTGCCCGCCGGGTGCCGGGGCAGGGGTTAAGTTTGTCGCGAGTTCCGCACG
>JAXJLC010000337.1:0-15603 GCA_036297365.1 Collinsella sp. | reverse complement strand
GCCCGAGACCGGCCCTTCCGTCATCGCATATGCGCGCTTGTGGTACACATTGCCCTATGCGCTGATCGCCGCCTCGCTTTCGACGGCACTTTATACCGAACTCTCTCACGATGCGCAGGAGAAGGATTACGACAGCGTCCGCACGGGCATTTCGCGCGGTGTCGCCCAGATGCTCTTCTTCCTGATTCCGTTTGCGATGTATCTGATCGTCTTCGCCCGTCCGCTCAACATGATCTACTGCGCCGGCAAGTTCGATGAATCCGGTGTGGCGCTGGTGTCGGAGTTCCTTATCTATCTGGCACTTTCCCTGCCGCTCTACGGCGTGGTCGTGCTGATGCAGAAGAGCTTCTCGGCCCTGCTCGATATGAAACCTTATAGCCGCTATTGCCTGTACTCCGCTATCGGTCAGGCCGGTTCGGTGCTGCTGTTTGGCGTGGTGCTGGGCTACGGTATGCCGGCAATTGCGCTTTCGTACGTCGTTGACTACGTAGTCTTGGTCGGATGCTCACTGTGGTGGCTGCGCCGTCGTCTGCATGGCCTTCAGGTCAAGTCTATCCTGCATGGCGGTTTCTTCGGCCTACTGTTCGGTGGCTTGGGCGCTGCCGCGGGTGCCGGCGTCATGTGGGCACTTGAGCACTTTGTCGGAGCGCTTGGCAGTTCGATCCTAATTACCCTGGGCTACGTTTGTGTTGCAGGCGTCGTCTCGCTCGCTGTAACTTTTGGTCTTGCCTTCGTCTTTAAGATGCCCGAGGTCTCGGCGCTGCTTCGTCGCAAGTAGGTGCGCGTGGCAGGTCACGACAACATTCCAACACTTGCCGAGCAGGTTTCGCGCGTTCCCACGCAACCCGGCTGCTACCTTTGGAAAGATGCCAAGGGTGATGTCATCTATGTGGGCAAGGCAAAAAACCTGCGTGCCCGTATGCGTCAATACGTGACACTGCAGGACGAGCGTCAAAAGATCCCGCTCATGATGCAGCTGGTGGCGAGTTTCGACTATATCGTGGTGGAGACCGAGCACGAGGCATTGGTGCTCGAGCGCAATCTGATTGGCCAGTACCATCCGTACTTTAACGTCGATCTCAAAGACGATAAAAGCTATCCCTTTATCGCCATTACCAAGAGCGACTTGTTTCCGGCTATTAAATACACGCGAGAGCGTCATAAACCGGGAACGCGCTATTTTGGCCCCTATACCGATAGCCGTGCGGCGCGTGAGACCATCGATACGCTACGCAAGGTTATTCCTATTTGCTCGGCATCCTGTGCGGAATGGCGCCGCTGCCGCCGCATCGTCGAATCTCATAAGGGCGAAGAAGACATCGTCAATATGATTTGCGCGCAAAACGGGCGTCCCTGCTTTGACTACCATGTCGGGCGCGGGCCGGGCGCATGCGTCGGCGCGATTTCCCCTGCCGACTATGCCAAGAACGTCAAACGTGTCGAACGTTTCTTGTCGGGCCATCGCAAGGATGTCGTTGACGAGCTTACGTCCGAGATGACGGAGGCAGCCGAGACGCTCGATTTTGAGCGTGCGGCGCGCGTCAAGCGTCGCCTGGAAGTCATTAGGGGCCTGGACGATCGCCAACAGGTCGTTTTTCCATCGAGCGTCGATATCGACGTCATCGGCTTCTATCGCGAAGAGACTATCTCTGCCGCCTGTGTCTTTGTCGTTCGCGAGGGCCGAACGGTTCGAACTTGTGAGTTCATCCTCGATAAAGGCCTGGATGTCGACGAGGAAGAGCTTCAATCGGGCTTTCTTAAGCGCTATTACGACGAGACGGCTGATATTCCAGCCGAGATCAATCTCTCTGTCGAGCTTGAGGATGCCGAAGCGTTGGGGGAGTGGCTTGCGGGCAAGCGCGAACGCTCTTGCCATCTCCATAGGCCGCAGCGCGGCGAAAAGCACCGCCTGCTCGATATGGCTTCCAAAAATGCGCGCCATGCCCTCATGCGCTACATGATGCGCACGGGGTATGCTGACGATCGCACCAATCAAGCGCTCCTGGAGCTCGAAAGCGCGCTGGCGCTGCCTGCGCCGCCGTTGCGCATCGAGTGCTTCGATATCTCGACGTTGCACGGCACCTTTACCGTCGCTTCGATGGTGGTATTTACCAACGGCCGTGCCGACAAGGGCCAGTATCGTCGCTTTAAAATTCAGGCCGAATTGGACGAGGCGAACGACTTCGTATCGATGTCCGAGGTTCTGGGGCGTCGCTATGCTCCCGAGCGCATGGCGGACGAGCGCTTTGGCTCGCGCCCCGATTTGCTCGTTGTCGATGGCGGCAAACCGCAATTGACCGCTGCAATTAAGCAACTTGAGGCGCTTGGCCTCGATATACCAGTTTGTGGCTTGGCAAAGGCCGATGAGGAAGTTTTCGTGCCGTGGGACGAGACCCCCGTCGTGCTGCCGACCGGCTCCGCTTCGCTTTATCTGATCAAGCAGGTTCGCGATGAATCCCACCGATTTGCGATTACGTTCCATCGCGAGTTGCGCGATAAGGCTATGACGGTTTCGGTGCTTGACGACGTTCCGGGCGTGGGACCCACCAGAAAACGTGCCATTATGCGCCATTTTGGCTCGATGAAGCGTTTGCGCGCGGCAAGCGAGCAGGAGATTGCGGAAGTTCGAGGCGTTCCGGCCGATGTCGCCAAAGCGGTCCACGAGGCACTTGTTGCATGGAATGCCGAGCGCGCCCAGGCATCGGTCAGCCGTTCCGAAAACTAAACGCGCTTCTAAACAACTGATATACATGATTGGCTGATTTTCAATCATTTATTTCGCGGCGATTACCTGCTGATTTCGGGTTTTATTAACGCTAAAACGTTTGACTAGCCATGGTGAATAACCCTGCTATCCTGCGGGTTGACGAAGACTGATATCTCACCTCGCCGATACATACTGTCTGTCGAATCGTTTGTCAATGAATTCGGTGAACGGTAGTAAATACCGTTCAAGCGTATGTATGTATCGGTCGCCGAGCGCGGCACCCAAGTTGGGTTTGTCGGTAGGTAAGGTATATATCGTCCGCAAGTTGCGCGGGGGCAAGTCTAGGTGCTCCCGGGTAAGATTCTCTATTGATAGGAGAAGACATGGCCATCATCAACAAGGGTATGTCCAGGCGTTCGTTCCTCGGCCTCACCGGCAGCGTCGCTGCTGTCGCAGGGCTTGGTCTCACCGGCTGCGGTGGCAGCTCTAGCGACGAGGGTTCCGCTTCCGGTTCCACCGATTCCGCCAACCGTGGCGGCGGCGTGATCACCGCTGGTTCCGCTTACGCTCCGTCCAGCTTCGACCCCGCCAGCACCGGCTCCGCTGTGGGCCTGGGTGCTAACTGGCACGTCGTCGAGGGCCTCTACGGCATCGATTACCACGACTACAGCACCTTCAACGAGCTCGCCACCGACGACCCCAAGTCTGTGGACGACACCACTTTCGAGGTTACCATCCGCAAGGGCGCCAAGTTCTCCGATGGCACCGAGGTCACCGCTGACGATGTCGTTGCCTCCTACACCGCTTGCGCCGCTTCCGCTACCTATGCTCCGTTCTTCCAGCCCTTCGAGTCCATCGAGGCTAAGGACGCCAGCACCGTGACGGTCAAGACCAAGGTCCCCAACTTCTCTCTGCTCAAGGATCGTCTTGCCATCATCCGCGTTACCCCGGCCACCCAGACCGAGGAGGATCGCGCCAAGCAGCCGATCGGCTCCGGCCCCTGGATGTACGACTCTATCTCCGATACCGAGATCACCCTGGTTCCCAACCCCGAGTACAACGGTGAGTATGCTGCCGAGGATAAGAAGATCCAGTACAGCATCCTGACCGACCCCACCGCTCGCGTTACCGCTCAGCAGGAGGGCTCCACGCTCGTTATGGAGCTCGTTACCGCTGACGCCGTCGACCAGCTCGAGAGCGCCGGCTGCAAGATCGATAACGTTCAGGGTTTCGGCACCCGCTTCATCATGTTCAACGTCGCCAAGGAGCCTTGGAACAACGTCAAGGTCCGTCAGGCTGTCATGTATGCGCTCGACACCGAGAAGATGGTCAGCAACACCTTCGCCGGCCTTGCCACCGCTGCCAGCTGCTACCTGCCCAAGAGCTTCACCAATTATCATGAGGCTTCCACGGTGTACAAGACCGACGCCAAGAAGGCTAAGAAGCTCATCGAGGAGTCCGGCATCACCCCGGGTGCCATCACCCTGCGCACCACCGACAACGAGCAGATCAAGGGCATGGCCGCCCAGGTCAAGAACGACCTCGACGCTCTCGGCTTTGAGGTGACCATCCAGACCGATACCTCGCCGGCCACCTACGCTGCCATCGACGGCGGCGAGGCCTACGATATCCTCCTTGCCCCTGGCGATCCTTCCTGCTTCGGCGCTGACCCCGACCTGCTGCTCAACTGGTGGTATGGCGACAACGTCTGGATGCAGACCCGTTGCCCGTGGAAGGAGTCCGCTGAGTGGCAGAAGCTTCACGGTCTCATGGACGAGGCTCTTGCCGCCGAGGGCGACGAGCAGCAGAAGAAGTGGAACGAGTGCTTCGACATCATCGCCGACAACGCCGTTCTGTACCCCGTTGTCCACGTCAAGACCGTCTCCGCTTCCTGGGACGATCCGTCCACCGCGCCCAACGGCGAGGCTCTCGACGGCTTCAAGGGCATCGGCACGACGAGCATGTCCTTCAGGGGCGTTGCGACCGTCAAGGCGTAAGACTCGCTTGAGTCTGTATGCAGGATGTCGGCCGTTGGGACCGTATCCTCATAGTTGAAACAAAGACCCGGGCGGCAACGATGTCGCTCGGGTCTTGTAATGAGTATCCGTACTCATATACCAGTTGGTCCTACCGACAAAAGAAAGGGGAGAGAACGTGAACAACTTGCTACGTTTGATTGGAAGGCGTCTTGTGGCGCTGCCGATCATGGCATTGGGCGTCACCGTCCTGGTGTTCTTCCTTATGTCGTTCTCCAAGACCGACCCCGCCTACACGGCGTTGGGTGACGGTGCCTCGCCCGAGGCGGTTGCCGAGTACCATGAGAAGTATGGTCTGGACGACCCCTGGCCTGTGCGCTACGTGCGCTATATGGGCGATTTGATTCATGGCGACATGGGTACCTACGGCGCTGCCCGCAACTCCGTTGCCAAGCGCATCTCCACGGCCCTGCCCGTCACGATGCAGCTGACCTTCATCGGTCTTGCCATCGGTGCGGTCGTGTCGTTTTTGCTCGGCGTCATCGCGGCACTGTATCGCGACAAATGGCCGGACCAAGTGATCCGCGTCTTTTCCATCGCCGGCTTGGCAACCCCGTCGTTCTGGCTTGCCGTTCTGTTGATCCTGCTGTTCTCTTCCTACCTTAAGGTGCTCCCGGCATCGGGTGCTCTGCCTCACTTCACCACGAATCCGGTTGGCTATCTGGGACGTATGATCATGCCCGCTATCGCCTTGGCATTTCCGCTGACGGGCCAGATGACTCGTATCGTGCGTACCGCCATGGTCGAGGAGCTCGACAAGGACTATGTCCGTATGGCTCGTGGCGCCGGCGTTCCCGAGAAGGTCGTCGTCGGCATCAACGTTCTTCGCAATGCGCTGATCACCCCGGTCACCACCCTCGGTCTTAAGATCGGCTACCTCATGGGCGGCGCCGTCGTCATCGAGGTTATCTTCAACCTCCCCGGCATGGGCACTGCGATTCTGCAGGGCGTTCAGGGCAACGAGGCGAACCTGGTTCAGGGCGTCGTTATCGTCGTTGCTCTTGCCTTCATCATCATCAACATCGTGGTTGACATGCTCTACCTGCTCATCAACCCGCGCATCAGGACGGTGTAGATTATGGTAAAGATTCGAGAGAAGCAAACCGAGCAGCTCGAGAAGGCTGCCTCCAAGGGGCTCAAGCTCGGTGGCTGGAAGAAGATGACGCTGTCTTCTAAGATTGCCGCCGTCGTGCTGGTGCTGGTCGCCCTGACTGCGATTTTGGCGCCCCTTCTTGCCCCCTATAGCCCGGTCGAGATCTTTACGGCTCGCCAGGCTCCCGGCAACGGATTTATCTTCGGTACCGACGATAAGGGCCGCGACATTCTGTCGCGTATGCTCTACGGTGGTCGTTACTCGCTGATTATCGGCTTTGGCGCCACTGCCATGGCTCTGGTCTGCGGCTCGGTCGTGGGCGCCCTTGCAGCGGTTTCGCGCAAGTCTATCTCTGAGGCGATCATGCGTATCCTGGACATCATCATGTCCATCCCGGGTATCGCCCTCGCAGCCGTTTTCGTCTCCATCCTGGGCAATTCCGTGCCGTCGATCATTTTCGCCATCGGCTTTATGTACACTCCGCAGATCGCCCGTATCGTGCGCGCCAACATCGTGTCCGAGTACGGTGAGGACTATGTCCGCGCGGTCATCGTGTCCGGCGCCAAGGCTCCGTGGATTCTGATCAAGCATGTTCTGCGCAACTGCATCGCTCCGATCATGGTCTTCACCGTTACCCTGGTCGCAGACGCCATCATCTTCGAGGCCTCGCTGACCTTCATCGGCGCCGGCATCCAGGAGCCCACCGCTACCTGGGGCAACATCCTCGCCGACGCCCGCGGCGGCGTGCTCGCTGGCCGTTGGTGGCAGGCACTGTTCCCGGGCCTGGCCATTATGATCACCTGCCTGGCGCTCAACATCCTCTCCGAGGGTATTACCGACGCCATGGCCGCTGCTCCCTCCGCCGCCCTGGATCCGACCGATTCCTCCAAGCGTCGCGAGGCCGATCTGCTGGTCTCCGACCCCGTTCGTGCCTACAAGGAGCAGGCTCAGTCCCTCTCCGCTCGCCTTGGCGCCCTGCGCGATGTCGAGCTCAAGCGTAACGACCGCCATGTGCCCGACGAGTCTGTCGAGCCGATTCTCTCGGTCCGTGACTTCTGCATTCAGTTTGAGCACCACGGTGACATCAACGTCGTCGACCACGTCAACTTTGACGTCCGTCCCGGCCAGACCATGGGCCTGGTAGGCGAGTCCGGCTGCGGTAAGTCCATCACCACGCTGGCCATCATGGGCCTGACCGACGATGACGAGCACCTTTCTGGTGAGGTTCTCTGGGAGGGCCGCGATCTGCTCAAGATGAGCAAGAAGGAGTGGTTCGGCCTGCGCGGTACCGATATCGCCATGGTCTATCAGGACGCCCTGTCCTCGCTCAACCCCTCCATGCTCATTTCCGCCCAGATGAAGCAGCTCACCAAGCGCGGCGGCACCCGTAGCGCCGAGGAGCTCCTGGAGCTCGTGGGCCTCGACCCCAAGCGTACGCTCGAGAGCTATCCGCATGAGCTTTCCGGTGGTCAGCGTCAGCGCGTTCTGATCGCTATGGCCCTTACCCGCGACCCCAAGCTGGTCATCTGCGACGAGCCCACGACCGCTCTGGACGTTACCGTCCAGAAGCAGGTCATCAAGCTGCTTAACGACCTTCAGGCCAAGCTCGGCTTTGCCATGATCTTCGTTTCGCACGACCTGGCACTGGTCGCCGAGGTCGCCCATAACATCACGGTTATGTACGCCGGCCAGGTTATCGAGCAGGCGCCCACCAAGGAGCTGCTTACCAACCCGATCCACGAGTACACTCGCGGTCTTCTGGGTTCCGTCCTGTCCATCGAGAGCGGTTCGGGCCGCCTGCACCAGGTGCCCGGCGCCGTTCCGAGCCCGCGCGATTTCCCCAAGGGCGATCGCTTCGCGCCCCGCTCGAGCCACCCGCGTATTGGCCTGGACACCCGTCCGGTCTTCAAGCGCGTGCCCGGCACCGAGCACTTCTATTCCGAGCTCCCCGACGAGGTGCTCAAGGCAAATGGTTTGACCCCTCACGCGGAGGTGATGTAGATGAGCGATACCGCAGTCAACGGCGTCGAGCCGATCATCTTCCTTGATGACGTCCACGTCACCTTTAGGACCCGTACCGGCTCGATTCTGCACCCCAACCTGGTTCACGCCGTCCAGGGTGTAACGATTAAGCTCATGCCCGGTCAGACGATCGGCATCGTCGGCGAGTCCGGTTGCGGTAAGTCCACCACCGCTAACGTCATGTGCGGCCTGCAGGCCCCCACGAGCGGCAAGGTCTACTTTAAGGGCAAGGACGTTACCAAACGTACCGCCGAGGACCGTCGCCACATGGGTCGCGTCATCTCGGTCGTGTTCCAGAACCCGGCCACGGCGCTCAACCCCCGCATGGTCGTTCGCGAGCAGCTGCTCGACCCCATGCGCGTCCACAACCTGGGTACCGAGGCCGAGCAGGAGAAGCGCGTCAAGGAACTCTTGGAGCTCACCGGTCTGCCCAGCTCCGCTGCCGAGGTTCTTCCCGGCCAGCTTTCGGGCGGCCAGCGTCAGCGCGTCGCAATTGCCCGTGCCCTGTCGCTGAACCCCGATGCCATCATCGCCGACGAGCCCACCTCGGCTCTGGACGTTTCGGTCCGCGCGCAGATTCTGAACCTGCTGACCGACCTTAAGAAGGAGCTCGGCCTGGCCATGGTGTTCATCAGCCATGACATCCAGACGGTCCGCTATATCTCTGACGACATCATCGTTATGAATGGCGGCAAGATCGTCGAGCAGGGCGAGGCCAAGCAGGTCTTCCAGCACCCCCAGGACCCCTACACCAAGATGCTGCTCGGCGCTGCGCCGTCGCTGCTGCACCCCAAGCTCGGCGAGTAGCCTCGCTTTCCCTCCCGTGCGCCCGGTTCCCGTGCCGGGCGCACCTCCGTTGCGAGTTCGAAAGGTTGGGTTCACGAGCCATGCCAAGTGCTCAGGAGCTACAACATCAATTTGATGAATATCGAGGCGCCATGCCCCGTCCATCAGATTTCGATCTCTTTTGGAAGGATCGCATGGCCGAGGCCGACGCTGTCGGGCTTGACTATGCGATCGAGACGGCATCGGTCACCGATGCCGCGACCTGCCAGCTTTTCGACCTCTGGTATACCGGTATGTGTGGCGCTCGCCTGCATGCCAAGTACCTTAAACCCGTCTCGGACGAGCCCGTGCCATTGGTACTTCAGTTCCATGGGTATCCGGGTGCAAGCCGCAGCTGGTTTGAGCAGGCGTCGTTTGCGGGCATGGGCATGGCACTCATCGCCCTCGACTGCCCCGGTCAAGGAGGTCCCTCCGAGGACATTGGTGGATTTGAGGGCACAACGGTTGCCGGTCATATCGTCGCCGGTATCGACGGCGACCCGGTCAACCTCTACTATGTCCGCTTGCACCAAGATATTCGCATCCTGTGCCGCATCGTTCGCAAGCTCGAGGGCATCGATCTTGCGCGTGTGTTTGTGAACGGTGCGTCGCAGGGCGGCGGTTTGGGCATTGCGACCTGTGCGCTTAACAGCGAGCTTATCAATCGTGCCGCCATCCTCTATCCCTTCCTGTCGGATTTCCGCCTGGTCTGGGATTTGGATGCCGACGACATTGCCTACGAGGGCCTGCGCTATTGGTCTCGCTGGTTTGACGAGGACTCGACTCGTATTGACGAAGCCTATGCCAAGCTGGCGTACTTCGATTCCAAGAACTTTGCCCCCATGGTCAAATGCCCCGTGCTGTTTGGCACGGGCACAGCCGATATCGTCTGCCCTCCGGCGACGCAGTTTGCGGTCTATAACAACCTGACCTGCGAAAAGCGTCATGAGTTCTTTGAAGGCTTTGGCCACGAGGAGATTCAGGATTTTGACGATCTGATCATTCCGTTTTTCTGCAAGGGAGGGGAGACTCATGTCTAAGTGCGAGAGCAATGTTGACGAGCTGATTGTCCCCGGACTCGTGGGAATTCCTGGAACGGTTTCGTCAAGGCTCGCAGAATATCGGGACTGGCGCGGTGATGTCCAAGCAGATGTTTCTGATTTAGAGACATGCGCTTCGAATCTTGAGATTCAAGGCCTGGCCATAACGGCGATTGACTTTGTTAACCCCTGCGCCCGTTACTCGGAGGTCTCCTTTGAGCTCGGTGACGATGCGATTCACGCTCGTTTGATCGAGCCTGTCGGTCGTGCCCGAGTATCTGAGCGCGTGCCGTTGTGCCTGATGTTCCACGACATCGATCGGCCTGTGCGCGGCTGGCATCACATGACGAGATTTGCCGCCATGGGGTATGCCGTTCTCGCGCTGGATGACGATGGTGCTGGTGCGGACGACCTGCGGCGGGGGATTGCTTCGCCCGCTTTTGTCGAGCGCGTCCGTTGGGGTTGCGCGCTGGCGAAGGTGGCGCGCAATCTTGATGGCATGGACCCCGACCGCATCTTTGCATGGGGCGAGGGCCTTGGCGGCGGAGTCGCGCTGGCGGTTTCTGCTCTGGACGAGCGGGGCCTCGCCTGCACGGCGGTTGCCAATCCGCTTCCTGGTGGCCTCGAGGCGCTGTCGTCTCGGGTGCGCGGATCGGTGCTCATGGGCACATCGCTTATGGATACCGTGAGCGATCCCAAGGATCAGTTTGCCGTATTCAACGGTCTTGAGTGTGACCGGAGGCATATCATCTATGCAAAATACGCTCACGAGCGCATCAATGCGTTCGAAAACGAAGTCGTCGACTTTTTTAACCAAACGTTCTACTCGTGTTCTTTGGCCTAGACGGCCTGGACACTGCCAACAAGAGTGGGTGGCATAGGGCCGCCCGCCAGACAACTAAGGAGATTCTTGTGGCAACTCAGAAATTCACCGGCGTTATCCCTCCCGTCGTTGTTCCCGATACCGAAGATCACCAGCTCGACGTTGCCTCCTTTGAGCGCAGCATCAACCGCATGATCGATGCCGGCGTCGATGGCCTGTTCTTCTTGGGATCCTCGGGCGAGGTCGTCTTCTCCACCGACGAGCGCCGTCGCCAGATTATCGCCGAGGCCGTTCGCATCGTCGACCACCGTGTGCCTGTTCTGGTCGGCATCATCGATACCGAGACCGAGCGCATGATCGAGCACGGCAAGGTCGCCCAGGAGCTGGGCGCCGATGCCCTCGTCGCCACCTGCCCGTTCTATGCCCTGCAGGGCATGACCGAGGTCGAGGAGCACTTCCGCATCCTGCACGAGGAGCTCGACCTGCCCATCTTTGCCTATGACATTCCCGTCTGCGTTCACACCAAGCTCCCTTGGAAGCTCCTTGCCAAGCTCGGCGCCGAGGGCGTTCTGGCCGGCGTCAAGGATTCCTCGGGTGATGACATCTCGTTCCGCTACCTCGTTCAGGAGAACGAGAAGAACGGCCATCCGATGAGCATTCTCACCGGCCACGAGGTTGTTGTCGACGGCGCCTACCTCGGTGGCGCCGACGGTTCCGTCCCGGGTCTCGCCAACGTTGAGCCCGAGGGCTACGTGCGTCAGTGGAAGGCCGCTCAGGCTGGTGACTGGGCTACCGTCAAGGCCGAGCAGGATCGCCTCAATGAGATTTCGCACATCTGGGATGTCACCTCGGGCGTCCAGGGCTATGCCGGTGGCGTCGGCGCCTTCAAGACCGCTATGAACCTCATGGGCATCTTCGACAGCCCGACCATGCCGCGCCCGGTGAAGGCCATGACCGGCGAGAACGTCGAGGCGATTCGCAAGGTCCTCCAGGACAACGGTCTCCTTTAAAGCTTTCCCAGGCACCCGACCTCGCCGTTCAACCGTGCGGCCATGACCCATTAGGTCAATGGCCGCACGGTTTCTCGGCGATCTCGGGCACCTGGAAAACCTTTACCGCGCTGTGACGGCTAGCCTGACGGCGCATTTCCTGTAGTTGTTTTTGTCTCCGAAGGAGAACGACATGGAGAACAAGTACGTCTGCTCTGTCGATATCGGCGGAACTAAGATCGCGACTGCCAGCATGGAGAATCCGGCTGACGGCGGTGAGCCCCATCCCGTTTTTGAGGCTGAGGGTCCCACCGAGGCCCAGGAGGGGGGCGAAGCAGTCTTCCAGCGCATCGAGGCGTCTATCAAGGCAGCTCTTGAGGCAAATCCCGATGTCGAGGTCCTCGGAGTTGGCATCGGCGCTGCCGGCGTCGTCGATCCCAAGACGGGCGCCATCGCGTATGCCAACGAGATCATGCCCGGCTGGTCCGGCGTTCAGTTGGGGCCGCGTCTGCGCGAGGACCTCGGTCTTCCCGTTGCCGTTGTAGGCGACGTGCAGGCTCATGCTCTGGGCGAGGCCCACTGGGGCGTCGGCAAGGGCAAGTTCTCCGTCTTGTGTCTTGGCATCGGTACGGGCATCGGCGGCGCATATGTCGAGAACGGCCGCGTGATGCAGGGCTTCCATGGTGCTGCCGGTCATATGGGCCACATCGAGTGCTCGGCTGCCGCCGGCATTCCCTGCGCCTGCGGGCGTTCCGGCCATCTGGAGTCGGTTGCTTCGGGCACTTCCATTGGTCGTATGTATGATGAGCGCTTTGGTCGCGTCGACCCCAGCCGTCCTTCGGTCGGTCGCGATGTGAACGACCTGTGCCGTGCGGGCGACGCAAAGGCGACCGAGGTCATCCATGACGCCGGCTTTGCGCTGGGGGCCAGCTTGGGCTCGCTCGCTAACATCCTGGACCCTGAGGTCATCGTGCTTTCGGGCGGCGTGATTCACCAAGGTCCCGATTGGCGTTCGCAGACGTGGAAGGATTCGGTGCACGAGGGCTATGCCAGCCAGGCGCTCGATCCGCTTCAGGACACGCCGATCCTCATCGGTTCTCTGGAGGGCGATGCGCCGCTTATCGGTGCCGCCGAACACCTTCTTGCCTCGTTGAAGTAAACATAACTACCAAGTGCGCCTTCTGAGGTGCCGCAGATTGACGTGAAAGAGGAGCGAAGCGTACTTCGGTACGCGAGCGACGGTTTGAACGTCAAGGTGCGGTGTCTCAGAAGGCTATTTTGAGAAAGGTTGAGTCGAACATGACCGTTGATCCTTTGATTCAATCCCTGAAGGGCAAGCTCGTCGTGAGCGTTCAGGCGTATATGGGCGAGCCGCTTCGTACGCCCGAGACCATGGCTCAAATGTCTCGTGCTTGCGAGCTCGGCGGCGCCGCCGCCATTCGCTGCCAGGGCCTTGCCGACATTGCCGCCATTAAGGGTCGCTGTGAGGTTCCTGTTATCGGCCTGTGGAAGGATGGGCACGAGGGCGTTTACATCACGCCGACGCTGCGTCACGCTCGCGCCTGCGTTGCTGCGGGTGCCGATATCGTGGCGATCGACGCCACCGATCGTCCGCGTCCCGACGGCAAGTCGGTCGAGGATACTTTCCGTCCGCTGCACGAGGAGGGCGTGCTCCTGATGGCCGACTGTGCCACCATCGAGGATATTCGTCGTGCTGTTGACATGGGCTTCGACCTGGTGTCCACCACGCTGTCTCATGGTGTTGCCGCTATCGATTGCACCATGGCCGACGGTCCCGATCTGCCGCTCCTGCGCCAGGCGACTGAGGAATTCCCCGGCCTTCCCATCATTTGCGAGGGTCGCGTGCATACGCCCGAGGAGGCTCGCGCTGCGATCGATGCTGGCGCCTGGGCCGTTGTCGTCGGCACCGCCATCACGCACCCCACGAGTATTACGAGTTGGTTCAAGGCTGCGCTTGAGGCGTAAGACAGGCCTCGTATCCGCTCGGGGCGGTATACTCAATTTAGGCAATTGACCGCGCGGGATCCGGGTTGCTGGGTCCCGCGCTTGTTTTCGGGAGGCAGCACATGCAAAAGGGAGATGCCATGGATGCGGCGGAGCGCTCGGAGCGCATCCCCGATATCGTCATCATCACCGGAATGTCCGGATCGGGCCGCACACAGGCCATGCACGTGTTCGAGGACATGGGCTATTTTTGCATCGATAACCTGCCTCCGCGTCTCATCGCCCAGCTTGCCGAGCTCGTCGGCATCAATACGGGCGTGGGCAGGCATCTCGCTGTCACCTGCGATTTGCGTAGCCAGGGACTGTTTGACGAGTTGCTCGATGCGGTCGCCGCGCTCGAAGAGCGCGAGATGAGCTGCGACATCGTGTTCCTGGAGGCTTCTGACGAGGTGCTGATTCGTCGCTACAGCGAAAATCGCCGCCGTCATCCCATTGCCAAGCCGGGGGAGACTACGGCCGATGCCATTCAGCGCGAGCGCCTTCAGCTTCAGGGCGTGCGCGACCGAGCCGATATGATTATCGACACGAGCCGTCTGCGCACCTCTGCGCTGCGCAACAAGCTACGTATGGCATTTTCCGAGCTGTCCGACCAGCAGCTCATGGACGTCCACGTGTTCTCGTTTGGCTTTAAGCACGGCATGCCCGTCGAGGCGGACATTATGATCGACGTCCGCTTCCTGCCTAATCCGTTCTACGATCCCGAGATGCGCACGATGACCGGTCTCGATAAAAAGGTCTCCGATTTTGTTCTGGACCATCCCAAGACGCAGGAGTTTTGGAAGGCTTGGACACAGCTGCTCGATACGGTGATGCCGGGCTATATCGCGGAGGGTAAGCCGCAGCTTTCTATCGCCATCGGTTGCACGGGCGGTCAACACCGCAGCGTTGCCATCGCCGAGGCCACGGCACGTTATTTGGAAGGTGCCCAATATCACGTGAGCATTTCCCACCGCGACCTGTCGCGCGCCAACACGAAAGCATAGGCCTGCATGTCGTTTACCGCCGAGGTGCGTGACGAGCTCGCGCGCTGCGAACCCGAATGTGAATACTGCGACTTGTCGACGCTTGCCGCCCTCACGCGCGTGAGCGGTACGCTCTCGCTTACCGGCTCTGGGCGGTATCGTTTGACGGTTGCGACTGAGACGGGAGCCGTCGCGCGCACGATGATCACGCTGACGCATCGTATCCTTAAGCTCAAAACGGAGTTCACCGTCCGTAAATCTGTATTGCATAAGGTTCGAAACTACCTCATCACCTTGCCTGATCAGCCCGATTTGGATAAGGCTCTGGTGCTGCTGGGCATTCTCGACCGTAGGGGAGGGATCGTCGCTGGTGTTCCCCGGCACATCGTTGCCCGTCCCTGCTGCAGGCTTGCCTACATTCGCGGCGCGCTCATCGCCGGCGGTTTCGTGGCCGATCCCCGTGGCGACTTTCATTTGGAGATCGCGGTGCAGGGCGAGCAGTATGCACGGGGCCTTTGCGATCTATTGGAGCAGATTGGGGTCCATGCGCGCGTTAACGCGCGGCGCGGGTCCTTTGCTGTCTACATTAAGAGTGCCGAGGAGATTGAGCATCTTTTAAAGCTGATTGGTGCCAAGCGCAGCGTTGCCGAGATCGAGGAGGCGCGCGCGGTCAAGTTGGTTAAGAACGATGTGAACCGTCGCGTGAATGCCGAGCTGGCCAATCAGACCAGAAGTGCGGGTGCCGCCCAGCATCAGCTTGCGTTGATCGATGAGCTCGAACAGCGAGGTTTGCGCGACACGCTTCCGGACGCCTTGGCGGTCTTTTGCGACCTGCGCGAGCGCTATCCCGATCTGTCGCTGCGCGATCTGGGCGAGATGGCCGACCCTCCCTTGTCGAAGTCGGCCCTCTACCATCGTGTTTTGAGGCTTGAAAAGCTCATTGAAGCAAACAGGTAGTTGAGCGAAACTGCTACTATACGGATTTAACTGCTGTTTTACTCTTTAAAACGTTTTAACGTAAATTTGATTTTCAATTTCGAGCATTCTCGTGAAATTCAAGTCAAAAAAAAGGTATATTAGG
>JAXJLC010000336.1:0-7819 GCA_036297365.1 Collinsella sp. | reverse complement strand
TTCAGGGCCAGGGCGGCTATCGCGGCCGTTCCGATAGCAATCGCGGTCGTATGCCTCAGGGATGCGGCCGCAGCAGTTCCGGTCGTGGACGCGGCGGATCACGTACTCTTCAAAACAACGGGCTCGATCCGCGTATCGTCTACGCCGGCATCGGCGCCGTTGCGCTGCTGTTGATTGTGCTCATCGTGGTGCTTCTGCGCGGTTGCGCATCTTCGGCGCCCGAGAACACGCCCGAGACGCCCACTGCTACCAAGACGACGACCAAGAAGTCTTCTAAGAAGACCGAAACGGTCGACGAGGACGAAGACACCGATGAGGCGACGGATGAGTCGACTGATTCGGACGCTACCAAGACGACGGCCAAGAAGGAAGAGAACGAGGTCACGAAGGTCAAAGTCTCCGTTGCCAAGGGAAAGACCGCGTGGATTGAGGTCAAGGTTGACGGCAAGTCGGTCTATGGCGCCCAGGCGACTGGCCCCTTTGAGCAGGAGTACACGCCCGAGTCTTCGATCGAGATCACCACGTCCAAGCCTTCCGATGTCACCGTTACCAAGAACGGTGAAAAGGTCCGCTACGATACCAAGACCTCGGGCGTGGCGCGTGTGACGATCACCGTTCCCAAGAAGGAGACGTCTGATTCCGAGAATGGTGAAAGTTCTGATGGTACCGACACCACCGATGGTACCGATACCACCGACGGTACCGATGCCCAGTCCACGGATGGCGCCGATACCGCAACTGACGGTCAGACGCCCAGCGATTCTACCGACTATTCGTACGATAGCTACTAAGCCGCTCGTACGCGAAAGGAAACATTATGGCTAAAGATTCCAGCTTCGACGTCGTGTCCGAGGTCAACATGCAAGAGGTCGACAACGCCTTCCAGCAGACCACGCGCGAGATTTCCCAGCGCTATGACCTTAAGGATTCCGGCGCCACGATCGAGCTTTCGAAGGGCGACAAGCTCTTTACGATCAACGCCCCGGCCGACTTTGTCTCCAAACAGATTGTCGACGTGCTGAGCTCCAAGCTCATCAAGCGCGGCATCGACCTCAAGGCTGTCTCGTGGGATGCTCCGCAGGCGGCATCGGGCGGCACCGTGCGCGTGCTCGGCCATATCGTCGAGGGTATCGACCAGGCGACCGCCAAAAAGATCAACAAGGACATCAAGGATCAAAAGCTCAAGGTCAAGGTGACCATCGAGGCCGACAAGCTGCGTGTTTCCTCTGCTTCGAAGGACGCGTTGCAGACCGTGATTCAGTTCCTGCGCGACCAGGACTACGGCCAGCCGCTGCAGTTCACCAACTACCGCTAATATCAATCGAAAGGACTGCTCTCCAACATGGATACACCGTTGGGCTCCGTGCTCTACATCACCCTCGGGTGCGCTAAGAACGAGGTTGACACCGACCGCATGCGTTCTCTTTTGACCGCCGCGGGCTACGAGGAGGCATTCGACCCGCAGGATGCCGATATCGCCATCGTCAATACTTGCTCGTTCCTCGCCTCCGCAACGTCCGAGAGCATCGAGACCACGCTCGAGCTCGCCAACGAGGTTCAGGACGGCGTTCGTTCTTGCCCCATCGTCATGTGCGGCTGCGTGCCGTCGCGCTATGGCGATGACCTGCCTGACGAGCTGCCCGAGGTCGCTGCCTTTGTGAAGGCCGACGAGGAAGATGGCATCGTGGCGGTCATCGATGGCGTGCTGGGTGTCGAGCGTGAGATTGCAGCCTATATCCCGCAGGTCAAACGTACCGTCGAGGGTGCTGTCGCCTACGTCAAGATTTCCGATGGCTGCAACCGCTTCTGCAGCTTCTGCATGATTCCCTACATCCGCGGCCGCTATCATTCGCGCAATGCCGAGAGCATCATCTCCGAGGTGCGCGACCTGGTTGCCGGCGGTGTGCGCGAGATCGTGCTGATCGGCCAGGACACGGGCATCTGGGGTACCGACTTTGCCGACGAGGACGTCGCCGATGGCTCGCCGCGCAATCTGGCGCAGCTGTTGCAGGCCGTTGCTGAGGCCGTACACCCGCACAACGTCTGGGTCCGCGTGCTCTATCTGCAGCCCGAGGGCATGACTGACGAACTCATCGAGACGATTCGCGATACGCCCGAGGTGCTGCCCTATATCGATATCCCCGTGCAGCACTGCGACGCGCGCATCCTCAAGGCCATGCGCCGCTCCGGTTCGCGCCAGGAGCTCGAGGACCTGTTCCGTGACCTGCGCGAGCGTATCCCCGGTATCGTGATTCGCTCTACGGCCATGGTCGGCTTCCCGACCGAGACCGAGGACGAGTTCCGCGATCTTATTGACTTTATGGACACAGTCGGCTTTGATTACACGAGCGTCTTTGCCTACTCGCGTGAGGAGGGCAGCCTGGCCGCCAAGATGGAAGGTCAGGTTAACGAAGAGGTTAAGCTCGAGCGCGCCCAGGAGGCCATGGATCTGGCCGAGTCGCTCGGTTTTGCCGCCACGGCGGCCCATGTGGGCGAGCGCGCCCAGGTGATTGTCGACGGCATCGAGGAGACCGAGGACGGTGCCGAGCTCATCGGACATGCCTGGTTCCAGGCGCCCGATTCCGATGGTGCGGTGCATCTGGATGCCAGCGAGGCATCTGTGGGCGATATTCTGACGGTCGAGTTTACCGATAGCTTCTGCTACGAGCTTATCGGTCATGTTGTGGAGTAGGAGAGCGTCGTGGCTAACGAGAGCAATAAGGAACTGACGAGTGTTTGGACGCCCGCCAACATCGTGACGTGCGTGCGCATCGTCTTTATTCCGGTGTTCATGATTGTGTCGGCGCTGTCTCACACAAGCGTTGCCGGTACGGATTGGAGCACCTTCGACGGTCCGCTCGCCGCTGGCGCCTTTATTCTGTACGTCATCCTGTCGTGCACCGATAAGGTTGATGGCTACCTGGCTCGTTCGCGCAACGAGATCACCGACTTCGGCAAGTTCCTGGATCCCATCGCCGATAAGTTGCTCGTGTTCTCGGCCCTGCTGCTGTTTTTGGACTTTGGTGCCGTTACCGTGTGGTCGGTGTTCATCATCCTGTTCCGCGAGCTGCTGGTGAGCGCCCTGCGCATGGTCGCGAGTGCCGCCGGTGTGGTTGTCGCGGCCGATAAGCTTGGCAAGTACAAGACGGCGACCACGATGGTCTCCATCTGCGGCTACCTGTGCGTCTTTGCGATGACCGGCCTCCAGTTGGGGCCTGCGGAGCTGTTGCTCGGTCTCTATGGCGTCTCACGCTTCCTGTACGCCGTGGCCGTTATCCTGACCGTTATCTCGGGCGCTCAGTACTTCTGGAACTGCCGCAAGATCGTCTTTTCGGTCTAGGTCCTGGTGGGCATGACGGAATCATTTGAGCAGATTGCCGCGCACAATGAAGAGCTCGCAGCCGATATCGTCGAGCGTGCAAGCGTTCGTGGTGTGACGGTTTCGACGGCTGAATCTCTAACAGCGGGCATGATCGCCTCGACGATCGCCGATATCCCCGGTGCCTCGGCGGTGCTGCTCGGCGGTGCGGTGACGTACTGCGACGAGATTAAGCATCGCGTGCTCGGCGTTGAGCAAGAGACGCTCGACCGCTATACCGCGGTGTCGTACCAGACGGCGCGGGAGATGGCTGCCGGTTCGCTGGAGCTGTACCAGAGCGATATTGCCGTGAGCGCGACGGGCTATGCCGGCCCCGGTGGAGGCACCGAGGACGATCCGGCTGGAACCTTTTATATTGGCTGGGCGTATCGCTCGGCCGATGGGGGAGCGCCGGTCGTGGACTCCATTCGTTGTCACTATGAGGGCGATCGTTCATGCGTCCGTGCCCATGCGGTCGCTGAGGCACTGGGTCGCATTGTCTACGTGCTCGATTCTATGGAATAGACGTGTTTTAAGGGGCCTCCGGGCCCCTTAATTGTGGAGATAGGGACCTCTGGCGAATTTACTCTATGTGCAGGTAGTTGGCGTATTCTTCCTTATCGTACCTTGCTCGGTTCGCCTGCGGTCAAGTTTTTGGTCAGTGTTTGGTTGGCGTTTGGTTGGGTTTTGGAAAGGTCGGCTGCATATGATTTATCTGAACGGTTGACCACGAACAGCCGTTCGTTTATTATCGATGCAGGTTGTTAAGAGGAGGGCTATTCATGGCCAAGAATTCAGGTCCCGTACGTACCGTTCATGCTCGCACGACGGGTAAAGAGCGCGATGAGATGATCGCCACCACCAAGGCCGAGATCGAGAAGAAATTCGGCCAGGGTTCCATCATGAGGTACGGCGACGGTGGTCCCGAACTCGAGGTCGAGGCCATTCCCACGGGCGCCCTGGCCCTCGATGCCGCTCTGGGCATCGGCGGCGTGCCGCGTGGCCGTATCGTCGAGATTTACGGTCCCGAGTCCTCCGGTAAGACAACGCTTTCGCTCGAGATTTTGGCTGAGGCCCAGGCTATGGGCGGCGTCGTGGCATTTATTGATGCCGAGCACGCGCTCGATCCCACGTATGCCGCGCGTATCGGCGTGGACATCGATGAGGTCCTCATTTCCCAGCCCGATACGGGCGAGCAGGCGCTCGAGATCGTCGACATGCTTGTGCGCTCTGGCGCCATCGACGCCATCGTCGTCGACTCTGTCGCCGCTTTGACTCCGCGTGCTGAGATTGAGGGCGAGATCGGCGATACTACGGTCGGCCTTCAAGCCCGTCTGATGAGCCAGGCGCTCCGTAAGCTCGCCGGCTCGCTCGCCAAATCTAAAACGACCTGCATCTTCATTAACCAGCTGCGCGAGAAGATCGGCGTCATGTTCGGCAACCCCGAGACCACGACGGGCGGCCGCGCCCTCAAGTTCTTCTCGTCGGTGCGCATCGATATTCGCCGCATAGACAGCATCAAGCTCAAGGACGAGGTTATCGGCAATCGCGTGCGTGCCAAGGTCGTTAAGAACAAGGTGGCCGCTCCGTTCCGCTCGGCCGAGTTTGACATCATGTACGGCACGGGCATCTCTAAGGAGGGCTCGATTCTGGACATGGCCGTCGAGTGCGGTATCTGCAAAAAGATGGGTTCTTGGTTTGCTTACGGTGATGACAAGCTCGGTAACGGTCGCGAGGCCGCTAAGGCCTTCCTGCGTGAACACCCCGATTGTGCCGACGAGATCGAGCATAAGGTTCGCCTCGCCTGCGGCCTTGAATTCGATGACGATGCTCCGTCCGAGGTCGAGCTGACCGATCAGCCCGAAACTGAGGAGTTCGATGAGCTTTACGCCATCGATGGCTCCGCGATGCTCGATGATGACGACGAGTAGCGGATGCCCTCATGTCGTATACGGTGACCGAGGCCACGGTCGTCTTTCCCGATAAGAAGGCGACCTCCTCGTTCTCGAGTGGGTATGCATCAAAAAAGCCTTGTGCACATATCGACTGCGAGCTCGAGGGTGGTTTTGAACGATCCATCTGGATTCCTGTTCGTGTTGCGCGCCTGTTTCTTAAAAATCGCCCCGATCTTCCCTGCGACTGGGATGAGTTTCGCGAAGCGGTACAGCTCATTGAGCGTAAATGCGCGCTTACCATGGTGACTGAGATGCTGTCGCGCCGCGACCATGCCACAGGTGAGGTCCGTGACAAGCTGGCTCGTTACGGATTTCGCCAGCCCGCGATTGATTTCGCCGTTGAGCGTGCCACTGAGTATCGCTTTTTAGATGAGAGGCGCTTTTGTTCGTACTTTATCGAGGAACGCAAACGACGCGGCTGGGGACAGCGCAAGATTGAGACCGAGCTCAAGCGCCGCCATGTCGTACTCGATGATATCCCCGGCTATCCCGAGAATTATTTTGCCGCGGATGACGACTTGGCTCGCGCATCGGCTCTACTCGCGAAGCGTCGTGTTCCCGAGACACGTGGATTCGAAAAGCTCGTCCGGTTTTTAATGGGCAAGGGCTTTTCGTACCACATCGCCGCCGATGCCGTTAAGGCACGTCTCGATGCCGAACGTGAGGAATGTGCAGTTTAGACACATGCTAGAAGCATGCGTTTTGCGTACCAGCCGTTCACCGTGTTTTAGACGCCGTACCGGGTCCATTTATTTGACAGTTGTTGCGGTT
This sequence comes from Collinsella sp., assembly GCA_036297365.1. Classification (GTDB taxonomy): domain Bacteria; phylum Actinomycetota; class Coriobacteriia; order Coriobacteriales; family Coriobacteriaceae; genus Collinsella. Next base: position 1,735 of record JAXJLC010000336.1, on the reverse strand, counting down.
CAACGTACGATAAACACTGTCATTTGCTTTGTGATATGTGCTCATCTTTGATGAGTTTGTTTATATGTTTATCTGTATCCGACCCGCATAAGCTGCGCCCATATTACTCAAATGTCGCGAGCCGTTCGCAAGGACGGTTCGCTTTGTTGTGTAACGAATCCATAAAAAGGAGTGAGCATGCCTATCATCGCAGCGCTCGTTGGCATTGTTTTGGGTGCCATCGCCGCCATTGCCTACATGCGCACCGCCAAGCAGGGTAGTCTTCACGAGGCCGACGAAAAGATCCAGTCGGCTCACGCACAGGCTGAGTCCCTAATCGGTGATGCAAAGCGTCAGGCCGAGACCCTCAAAAAAGAGGCTCTGCTTGAGGCCAAGGAAGAGATTATCAAGAATAAGCAGGCTGCCGAGGCCGAGGACAAGCAGCGTAAGAGCGAGATTCGTACGCTCGAGAACCGCGTGATGCAGCGCGAGGAGTCCCTCGATCGCCGCAATGATGCCCTCGACAAGCGTGAACATCAGCTGTCCAGCCAGGCCGGACAGGTCGAGAAGCGCTCCCGCGAGCTTGAGGAGCTCTGCGCCAAGCAGACCTCGGAGCTCGAGCGCATTGCCGACCTGACCCGCGAGGACGCCCACAAGGAGCTCCTCGACAAGGTTCGCGGCGAGGTTACCCACGAGGCCGCCACGATCATCCGCGAGTCCGAGCAGCAGGTTCGCGCCGAGTGCCATAAGACCGCCCAGGAGATTTTGTCTCTGGCGATTCAGCGCTGTGCCGCCGATCACACCGCCGAGGTTACCGTTACCTCCGTGCATATTCCGTCTGACGACCTGAAGGGTCGCATCATCGGCCGCGAGGGTCGCAATATCCGCACCTTCGAGCAGGTTTCCGGCGTCAACCTCGTGATCGATGATACGCCCGAGACCGTCGTGCTTTCGAGCTTCGATCCGGTCCGTCGCGAGACCGCCCGCGTCGCCCTCGAGAACCTTATTGCTGACGGCCGCATTCATCCTGCCCGTATCGAGGAGATGTATCACAAGGCCGCCGACTTGGTTCAACAGCGCGTGCGCGAGGCTGGCGAACAGGCTGCCTTCGATACCGGTATCCACGATCTGCACCCCGAGATCGTTAAGACCCTTGGTGCTCTGCGCTACCGCACCTCGTTTGGTCAGAACGTGCTCCAGCACTCCCTCGAGGTTTCCGACCTGTGCGGCGTGATGGCTTCCGAGCTTGGCCTGGACGTTGTGACCGCCAAGCGCGCCGGCCTGCTGCACGATCTTGGCAAGGCTATCGACCATGACGTCGAGGGTCCGCATGCCGTTATCGGCGCCGAGCTCGCCCGTCGCTATGGCGAGAAGCCCGTTATCGTTCACGCTATCGAGGCTCACCACGCCGACGTCGACCCCAACACGGTGCTCGATGTTCTGGTCCAGGCTGCCGATGCCGTTTCTGCCTCTCGCCCCGGTGCCCGTCGCGAATCGGCCGAGAACTACATCAAGCGCCTTGAGAAGCTCGAGGAGATTGCCAACTCCCATGACGGCGTCGAGCGTACCTATGCCATGCAGGCTGGTCGCGAGGTCCACGTCATGGTTCAGCCGGACAAGATCTCCGATGCTCAGTCCACGGTCTTGGCTCATGACATCGCCCATCAGATCGAGGAAGAGATGGAGTATCCCGGTCAGGTGCGCGTCGTCGTGATTCGCGAGAGCCGCGCTGTCGATATCGCTAAATAGCATGAAC
>JAXJLC010000335.1:0-4852 GCA_036297365.1 Collinsella sp. | reverse complement strand
CCTTTATTGCGGAAATTTACGGTCAGGATGTCTTCAACATGGAGACCATGCGCAATTACCTGCCCCGCCCCGTTTACAAAAAACTGCTGGCTACCATCCGCAAGGACGAAAAACTGGACCCCGACATCGCCAATGAAGTGGCTCAGGCCATGATGACGTGGGCTCTGGAAAAGGGAGCCAGCCACTACACGCACTGGTTCCAGCCTCTCAATGGGAGCACGGCGGAAAAGCACGACTCCTTTGTGGACGTGGATCCGGAGGGAAATCTGGAACTCAAATTTTCCGGCAAGAGCCTGGTGCAGGGCGAGCCGGACGCCTCCAGCTTCCCCAACGGCGGCTTGCGTGCCACCTTCGAGGCCCGTGGCTACACCGCTTGGGATCCCACTAGCCCCGCTTTTATCAAGGACGATGTCCTGTGCATCCCCACGGCCTTCTGCTCCTACACGGGCGAGGCCCTGGACAAGAAGACCCCGCTGCTGCGCTCTATGACCGCGCTCTCGCGTGAGTCTAAGCGCGTTTTGGCGCTGTTTGGTAAGACCCCCAAGAAGGTCGTTCCTTCCGTGGGCGATGAGCAGGAGTACTTCCTGATCAAGAAAGACGCTTACCGCAAGCGCAGGGACCTGGTCATCACCGGCCGCACCCTCTTTGGCGCTGCCCCCTGCAAGGGCCAGGAGCTCGAGGAGCACTACTTTGGCGCTATCCGCCCCACCGTCTCGGCCTATATGAAGGACCTGGACGATGAACTGTGGGCGCTTGGCATTCCCGCCAAGACCAAGCACAACGAGGTTGCTCCCTGCCAGCATGAGCTCGCACCGGTCTATGGCGAGGTCAACGAGGCCATCGACCAGAATCTGGTCATGATGGAGAAGATGAAGCTCATCGCCTCCCGCCACGACTTGGTCTGCCTGCTGCACGAGAAGCCCTTCGAGGGCATCAATGGTTCGGGCAAGCACAACAACTGGTCGCTTGGCACCGAGTCCGAGAACCTGCTCGATCCAGGTGACACCCCGCTCGACAACCTGCAGTTCATCGTCTTCCTCACCGCGGTGATCGAGGCCGTCGATAACTATCAGGAGCTCCTGCGTGCCTCCGTTGCCTCGGCCGGCAACGATCATCGTCTGGGCGCCAATGAGGCCCCTCCGGCGATTATGTCCATCTTCCTGGGCGACCAGCTTACCGAGGTCGTCGAGAAGATCATCGATGGCAAGGCTTCCGTCCATGCCACGCGCGGCGTGCTCGACCTGGGCGCCGATACCCTGCCCAAGCTGATGCAGGACAACACCGACCGCAACCGCACCTCCCCGTTCGCCTTCACCGGCAACAAGTTCGAGTTCCGTGCCTGCGGCTCCGAGCAGAACGTCTCCGACTCCAACCTGGTGCTCGATGCCGCCGTGGCCAAGTCGCTCAAGTCCTTCGCCGACGCGCTTGAGGGTACGCCCGAGGATGAGTTCCAGGACGCCGCGCTCGAGTACTGCAAGAAGGTCCTGACCGACCACCAGCGCATCCTGTTCTCCGGTGACGGCTACTCCGACGAGTGGCCCGTTGAGGCCGAGAAGCGTGGTCTTGCCAACAACAAGACCACGGCCGACGCCCTGCCCGCCTTTGTTTCCGATAAGGCCATTGCGCTCTTTGAGGAGACGGGTGTTCTGACCAAGGCCGAGGCTCAGTGCCGCTACGACTGCAAGCTCGAGAAGTACAACAAGCTCATGAACATCGAGGCCACCACGATGGTTCGCGAGGCGCGTCGTACCTATCGCCCGGTCATTACCGCCTATGCCACCAAGGTCGCTAAGGGCCTTGAGACTATTCGTGCCGCCGGCGCCGAGGCCGCCATGCAGTGTGAGCAGAACACGCTCAACAAGCTCTGCAACGGCATCACCACCATCAACGACTCCATCAAGGCGCTTGACGCCGTGCATCAGAAGGCTGAGGCCCTCGATGGCCAGGAGCAGGCCAACGTGTACGCGCACGAGGTCGTTCCCGCTATGGATACGCTGCGCGCCGCCGTGGATGCCATGGAGGAGATCGTGGCTGCCGACTACTGGCCGGTCCCGACTTACGACGACATCCTGTTCTACGTGTAGAGCGTAACTGACATATCGTCACGGTATTGAGCCGGGGTCCGCATCATGCGGGCCCCGGTTTTTGTTTGCGAAGGGCGCTTTGAAGCCCGTTTTGCCGCCGATATGCCTAGGTATAAAGGGTTGTGGGCAAAAAACGTCAAATATGAGTACTGTCACAAGTCATGTAGCATTATTTATTTGCAAAATATGAAGTGTTACGCAACATATGTCCAAGTACTTAGCCGATAAACGTCTGCAATTCTTCCGCCGTAGGACGCCTGACGTCTAGATCGTCTTCTGAAGGCATGAAATTGCTGTTACTAAAATGGTAACAGTACTCATATTTGCTATTTTTTGCCCACAGGCCTTGCGATGATGCCGGGATTCGCACCCTGTCGGGTTCGAATCCCGGCATATCGGTAGCAAAAAGCCCGCTACCGAATTGGTAACGGGCTTCTCAGATTTTGTGGTGCCCCGTTTGCAAGAATACTCGAACGATGATGACCGTCGTGAACGGGGCGGTCTACCTCATGCTTCCACGAGCGGCCTAAAGAAGCTGGTTAACGCGCGCCTGAACTGCGTCATACAAAGAACCGAGGCGGCGCTTGCGCTCCTCGCCGTTGCCGTACTCGCCACGAATGACAGCGCGGGCAAGCGCGTCGATGTCGGCACCTCCGGTCGCGCTTCCGCCGGCACCAAGAAGCTCGTTGACGCGCGCCTGAACCGCGTCGTAGTTCGAGCCGAGCGCGGCCTTGCGGGCGTCGCCGTTGCCGTACTTACCCGCGATCACATCACGGGCCATCTGGTCGATGTCGACAGAGGGCGAAGAAGAGCCGCCGCCGTTGAGGATGCGGTTGACCTCTGCCTGAACCTCGTCGTATCGGCTTCCGAGCGCGGCCTTGCGGGCGTCTCCGTTGCCGAACTCGCCGGCAATTACGCGCTTGGCAAGCTCGGTGACGCTGCCGGACGGCGAGGAGCCGCTGGACGGAGCCGAAGACGAGCTTCCGCCCGTGATGCGCGCCTTCAGCGCGGCCCACTTGCCAGAGTTGACGTAGGGCGCGGGGCAGTGCTTGCCGGTCACGTCATAGTGGCGGATAACGCGGGTAATCCCATAGGTCGCACGCAGGTACTCGTAGATCTGCGCAAGCGCGTTGATCTGGGCGTCGGTGAAGTCCTCGCCAGCGCTCACAACCTCGACAGAGACGGTACGCTGGTTCTGCGGGAAGTTGCCGACGGCCCATGCCGTGTCCTCGAAGCGCACGGACTGGCGGATGGTGCCGTCCTTGTCCACGAAAAGATGGGCGGACGCGTTCGCGCCCGCACGGGAGAAGTACACGAGGTTGTTGTGCGCGCTGGCGGAGGTTGCGGTGTAGTGCACCGCCATTCCGTCGATCGCGTTTCCGCCGCGCCCCTTGGTGAAGTTGGAGGCGTGGCACTGAATGAACTCAGCGATGTTCATGGTTAATCCTCCTCAGGGTTGAAGTTGTCGGGAGCGCCCTCAGCGCCCTCCTCAATGGCCTGAAGCTGCTCGTCGGTCGGCTTGCCTTCCATTTCCGTCTCCCTTCTAAACAGAACGTCCGATTGAGATGAAGTAGTCCCATGCAACGGCGTTGAACTCGTCGCAGGTAAGCGAAACGGGTTTCGCCTCGCACGGGTCGTGGATGGTTATGCGGTCATGAAGGTTCTCCGTTATGAGCACGACGTGGCCGCCGTACTCGCGCCCTCCCTCGTGGAGCGCACCGGCCATGGTTCCGAACACCAGACGCCCGGCGGCCGACTCCTCAAGCGCGCGTTCGTGATCCTCGTAGAGCACCGTGTAGTTGAGCGTGGGGTCTTGCCGCTTCATCCATTCGCAGAAGCCCGGCATGTAGTTCTGCCCAGCCTGAACGTAGTCGTTTCCCACGAGGTTGAGCAGCATAGCGGGCGTGCACGTCTCGCCAGAAAGGCGCTCCCAAGCCATGGCAGCGCACGTGAGGCCGCATCCTGATGTTGCAAGGTCTGCGTCGGCGTAAGGAAGCCCGCCCCAGCGCTCGTCTGTCTGAAGGTAGAGCGGGACTTGCGGCTCGGCGGGCGTGTCGTACACGACGGGGAGCTGCTCCGGCTCCTCCTCGACAGGCTGCGGCTGAGTCCATACCACGAGCGCGCCGAAGAGGAACAGGGCCACGAGAAGGAGCGCTACTGCTGCTTGGAGAGCGGGCTTGTGCCCTCCTCCACCTCCGGCACGCCAACGATGCTCGTGAGCACCGACGCGACCGCAGCCGTGGCCGCGAGCGCCGCGATCTGCGGCCAGTCCAGCGCGGTAATGGAGACCACGGTCGTTCCCATGGCGGCGAGCGCCGTCTGGGCTGCGGTCTTGACGGCGCGGACGCCCGCCGCGACGCACCACTTCTTGATTCCGTCCTTGGTCATGGTTGAACCCCTTTCTAACCTTCATCGCCCGCTCCCTTGCGTCGGACGACGATTGCGTGAACCTCGTCAATCTGCTTGGCCATGTGCGAGGTGGTCTGGTCGATGCGCTGGGCGGTTGCCTCGGTGTGCTCCAAGCGCCCGCCCATCTCGTGACTGCGCTCCTTGGAGTCGCCGACCTGCGTAGAGAGCACCTCTAGGATTCGCGTCTGCGCCTGCTGTCCGTTGGAAAGCGTCTCGATGACGCGCGTCTGCTCGTTCTGGGCTGCGACCTGCTGCTGTGTTGTCTTGATGCGCTCGCGCTCGCGGGAGTCGAGGGCCTTGTCCGCCGTCTCCTGCACCTCGATGCGGTAGCGCTCGATCTCAAGCTTCTTCTCCTCGAT
>JAXJLC010000334.1:0-3144 GCA_036297365.1 Collinsella sp. | reverse complement strand
GCACGATACACCGTCAACCGAAAGGATCGCATCACCAGCCTCGATACCCGCCTTGGCGGCAATAGACCCCTCGTCAACCTGACCGATCACGTTGGTATCCATCGGCACGGTGACACCCGCAATGGAATAGATACTCATAAGGAGCAAAAAGCCTGTCAAGATATTGACGAGAATGCCCGCGAGCAGCATAAAGGCGCGCTTGAGAAAGCCCTGGCCAAGATAGGTGTGCGAACGCTCTTGTGCAAGGAACTCGGCCTCGCCGCACGGCAGCTCCCACACATCGCCCTCGGCAGTCGCATGCTCTCGATCGAACCGGCGGCCGTCAAAGGTGGTGTAACCCGCCGCGTCTCGCGGCAGCGTCTGATACTTGGTGGGATAGTAGCTCGGCGAGGATTTCTCCCCTTCCTCATACCAGGGAGCGATGGAGCCCCAGCCCAGCAACAGAGCACAAGCCTCGAGCACATCCTCCTCGGAAAGCTCGAGCTCGACAGCAAGGTCGGCCACGGTCACGCGACCATGACGGTAGATAGCCGCGAGCACGCGATCGGCGCAGGAGACATCGGTCGGATCCATACCGCAGATGGCAGCGTAGCCACCCAGCAGCAGCGGGGTCACGCCAAACTTGGTTCCAATGCGACGCGACGTGTAATGGATGTCAAAGCGGCACGGCAGGCCCAAAAAGAACTCGGTCACACGGACGCCGCAGGCACGCGCCGCCAAAAAGTGGCCGCCCTCGTGCAAAAACACGAGGACGGAAAGCATCAGCAGGCCCCAAAAGACCGATGAGAGAACGCTCAGAACAGTATCCATAAAACGAAAAAGCAATCCTTATGGGTTAGGAACGGGTTGCGGCGAGCACCTGCGCAGCCTTTTCACGCGCCCACGCATCGATGTCGCGAAGCTGCTCAAACGAATCGACCGCCTGCATATCGTGGGCATCCATGCAGGATTCCACAATGCGATCGATATCGGTAAAGCTGCAGCCATCGTGCAGGAAGGCATCGACGGCGACCTCGTTGGCGGCATTGAGCACGCACGGCATGGTGCCACCCGTCTTGCCGGCACGTTCGGCCAGTGCCAGACAGCGGAAGGTATCCATGTCGGCAGCATCAAACGTGAGCTGCCCCAGCTCGCGGAAATCGATACGAGGCGCCGGGGTATCCCAACGCTCGGGATACGAGAACGCGAACTGGATGGGAATACGCATGTCGGAAGCACCGAGATGCGCCATCACGGAGCCGTCGGCAAACTCGACCATAGAGTGAATCTTGGACTGACGCTGCACGACCACGTTAATGAAATCGAGGTCGCAGTTAAACAGATGCATGGCCTCAATGCGCTCCAGGCCCTTATTCATGAGGGTGGCGGAGTCGATGGTGATCTTAGCACCCATGGCCCACGTGGGATGTGCGAGGGCATCGGCACGCGTCACGCGATCTAGCTCGTCGCGCGTGCGGCCAAAGAACGGACCGCCCGAGCAGGTGAGCCAAATACAATGAGCCTCGCGCGGGTTCTCCCCCAGATAGCACTGGTAGATGGCGGAGTGCTCAGAGTCGACTGGAATAAGCTGGCCCGGTTGCGCCAACGGCATAAGCAAGTCGCCACCGACGACGAGGGACTCCTTGTTGGCAAGGGCAAGACGCTTATTCGAGGTCAAGGCCGCATGGCTCGCCTCGAGACCGGCGGCACCCACAATAGCGACAAGCACGCAGTCGACATCGTCGCGACGCGCGAGCTCGCAAACCGCCTGCGCGCCAACGCCGAGCTTCGTTCCCTCGGGCAACTCCTGCAGCACGGCGTCATCGCCATGAGCGACATCGGCCACGGCAACCGCCGGAACCGAGAACTCGCGGGCAGCGGCAACGAGCTCGGAGGTACTGGAGTTAACGGATAGCGCCGTCACCTGCAGGCGATCGGCATGCTGGCGGCACACATCGAGCGCCTGGGTGCCGATAGAGCCCGTACAACCCAGGATGGCAACACGGAGACGTCCATCGGGGCCATACGTCGTCTGGAAGGACATTACAGCACGCCTCCGATCATCAAAAGCAGCTGCGCGGTAATGCAGCCAAAGATAAGCGAATCGCTACGATCGAGCATGCCGCCGTGGCCCGGGATAAGGTTACCGGAATCCTTAACGCCCACACCGCGCTTGATGCGCGACTCGATGAGGTCTCCGATAACGCCCAGGACGGACACGACCACGCCGCACAGCAGCGCATAGGGCAGGCTGAGCTTGTAGAAGTGCGTCGCCCACAGGATGAGCCAAATCAAAACCGAGCCCAGGATGCCGCCGACAAACCCCTCCCAGCTCTTTTTGGGAGAGATCTTGGGAGCCATCTTGTGCTTGCCGATACGGCTACCCACGATGTAGGCAAACGAATCGGAGACCCAAAGGGACGCGCAAACGCCCACCGAAAGCAGGGCGCCGGCAAAACCGGGCACGGCATCGCGCAGCAGCACGATAGCCGACAGCATAAAGCCAGTGTAGATGGGACCCATGAGCGTCACGGCCACATCAGAGATGCGGGTACGCGGCGACCAAACATACCAAATGCCCACAGCGAGCATCAGGGCAAAAAGCAGGGCATTCAGCAACATCGAATCGCCCAACGCCGACAGCGGAAAGAGTACGGCGGCAGCGATACCCATGCGCTCGTTAGCCATCTTGCCATCGAGCCTCGTCATACGGAAAAACTCATAGCAGCACAGACCGCTCATGACAGAAACAAAGATGGCCGTGGGCACAATACCCAAAACCAGGCACAGGATAAAGACAACGGCATAGACGATACCGGCGGCGGCACGGGTGATAAAGCCGGCAAGCCACGAACCGGTGCCATTCTTCGCTGCGGGCGCTCCCGCAGCGACAGCCTTGCGCTCAGATGTCTTGGGAGCAATTGCCTTGGGACGATCGGACACGATTAAGCCTCCTCGGTCTTGCTCAGACCACCAAACCTACGGTCACGGCCCTGATAGGCCAAAATGGCGTCGACAAGGCCCCAACGATCAAAGTCGGGCCAATAGGTATCGGTGACGTAGAATTCGGAATAAGCCACCTGCCACAGCAGATAGTTCGAAAGGCGCAGCTCACCAGAAGTGCGAATCACAAGCTCAGGATCGGGAAGGCCAGCGGTATAGAGG
>JAXJLC010000333.1:0-1675 GCA_036297365.1 Collinsella sp. | reverse complement strand
GGCTACGAGAGCCAGCTGCGCGCCATCGTCCGCTTCCTCAACGAGTCCGGCGTGCAGGTGGGCTTTGAGATGCCCGAGCTGCCGGTTAACGACACCAGCTGCGATGGCGTCTCCTACAAGCAGATCACTCACAAGCAGCCCAAGAAGGACTCGAAGGCCCTGCTCGAGGGCCGTCCCGTCTACACGGGCGACCTGGTGCCCGCCGGCGCCCTGATCGTCAAGCTCAAGCGCAGCCCGTATGCACGCGCCAAGATTCGCTCCATCGATACGTCGCGCGCCCTGAAGGTGCCCGGTGTGGTGGGCGTCTACACCTACGAGGACGTGCCCCAGCGTCGCTTTACCATCGCCGGCCAGAGCTATCCGCAGCCGAGCCCCTACGACCGCCTGATCCTCGAAAACCTGGTGCGCTATCAAAACGAGGAGGTGGCGATCGTCGCCGCCGAGACCGAGGAGGCCGCCGACAAGGCGCTCAAGCTCATCAAGGTCGACTACGAGGTGCTTGAGCCCCTGCTCGACTTTACCCAGGCACTCGATAACGAAATCGTGGTCCACCCCGAAGGCGACGTGACCTTTATGTTCCCGCAGGGCGGCGACGTTCCGCGCAACCTGGTGTGCAGCGGTACCAGCGATTATGGCGACCTGGACGAGGCCTTCGCCCAGAGCGACATTGTCTTCACCCGCACTTACACCAGCCAGGCAACCCAGACCGCGCCGATGGAGACCTTCCGTGCCTTCGCGACGACCGACGCGTTCGGCCGCATTTCGGTGACCACCTCTACGCAGGTGCCCTTCCACGTGCGCCGCATGGTCGCGCAGTCGCTCGATATCCCGCAGGCGCAGGTGCAGGTCATTAAGCCGCGCATCGGCGGCGGCTTTGGCTCCAAGCAGACGGGCTGCTGCGAGATCTTCGTGGCGTTCGTCACCCAGCAGACCGGCCGTCCGAGCTATTGCTGCTATACCCGTGAGGAGACCATCACCGCCGGCAACTCGCGTCACCAGATGCAGATGACCGTTAAGCTGGGCGCCATGAACGACGGCACCATCACGGCTATCGATCTGCACACGCTGTCCAACGCCGGCGCGTATGGCGAGCACGCCACCACGACGATCGGCCTTTCGGGTCACAAGAGCCTGCCCATCTACAACCACGTGAAGGCGAGCCGCTTTAGCTGGGATGCCGTCTACACCAATACCAACCGTGGCGGCGCATATCGTGGCTACGGTGCCACCCAGGGCCAGTTTGCCGTGGAGAGCGCCGTCAACGAGCTCGCTGACATGCTGCACATGGACCCCGCCGACCTGCGCCTTAAGAACATCGTGCGCGAGGGCGAGGTCATGCCGCAGTACTACAACGAGAAGCTCAACGCCTGCGCGCTCGACCGCTGCCTGCTGCGCGCGATGGACATGATCGGCTGGCGCGACAAGCCGCTGGCCGTCGACCTGGGCGATCGCGTGCGTGCTCTGGGCTGTGCGCTCACCATGCAGGGCTCGGGCATCTCCAACGTGGATATCGCCGGCATCGACATGCGCTTGGAAGAGGACGGCTTCATTACCATCGGCACCGGCGCCACCGATAACGGCATGGGCGTCGATACGATCCTGGCGCAGATTGCCGCCGAGGAGCTGGGTGTGGAGAGCTCGCTGATCGTGGTGCGCGGCGTGGACACCGACGTGT
>JAXJLC010000332.1:0-1920 GCA_036297365.1 Collinsella sp. | reverse complement strand
GATGTTAAAGGCGCGGCCATCCTCGACGCGTTCGAGCTGGAGCGTCGTCGGTTTGGACAGATGGGTCAGATGGCCGTTGCAGGCCCAGACCAGGCCGCAGCCGGCCTCGTCAAGAATGGCCTGGACCTCGTCGTCGGGCACATCGCCGCGCATGCCGACGGTGACCTCGCGGTACTTGTAGCCAGTCGACATGTCGTTGTGGTACTCGATCTTATGCGGCCAGCGGGCGAGAATCTTCTCGCACACGCCGGTCTGCTCGATCACCTGATGCGGCGTGAGGCCGCAGGCGGGGTCGTAGGGCATATCGCCGGTCAGATACTCCCAATCGTTGGCCTTGAGATCGTACATGACCAGGCCACCCATCTCGCCGATGTAGGAGTTGAGGCCAAGCACGCGCGCATCCTCGTGGATCATGGTGCGGTTGCGGCCCGAGGTGGGGACCACCTGGATGCCGGCGCGGGCAAGTGCCACGACAGCCTCGACGAGCTTGGTCGAGGGGTTGCCGTCGTTGTCGCGCAGCACGCACGAGCCGGGCGCGAGCATGGTGGCATCGAGGTCGGTAAAGACATAGTTGACCTTTGCGAGACGCTCGCGTATCTCACCCGAGAGCTCGGAGACGGTAGGCAGGGTGTTGTGGGACATAATCACTCCATTTACGTAGAAGGGGCTTCTGGTCTTAGGCATCGTACGCCGCAAGGGTGCGCTTGAGAATCGAACCGTCGCGCTCGCAAGGCTCGGGTCCGTTCTTGCGCAGCATGTAGTCGTCAACGCCCTTGCCCGTCACGATCACCACGGCGGACCGCTCGGTCTCACGCACGGCGGTCTCGATGGCAGCGGAACGGTCGAGCACAATCTGCCAGTTGTCGTTGCCCTGCTCCCGGACATTGCGTGCGATCTCGTCGCAGATGTCCTCGACGTTCTCGGGGCCCGGGTCGTCTTCGGTGATCACGATGCGGTCGGCGTACTTACCGGCAGCGATGCCCATCGTGGTCCGGCGATCGACGCCTTTGCCGCCGGTGGCGCCAAACACCACCGCGAGTTCGCGCTCCGGATAGTTCTCTCGCAGATCGTGCAGGAGCGTCTCAAGGCTCATGCCGTTATGGGCATAATCGACGACACCCAAAATCTTGCCCGATTCCGACCTGTAGAGCTCCATACGACCGGGGACAAAAACGTTCTCGAGCCCATGGACGATGCCCTCTTCCGAAATGCCCAGTGCCTCCGCGCACGCAATAGCGGCAAGCGCGTTGGACACATTGAATTTAACCGGCGTGGGAATCACCATGTCGCGCGTAAAGCGGGGGGTGCGCACCGTTGCCACCACGCCGCAGTCACCATTACGAATCGCCAGCGCAAGCACGTCGGCACGCTCGTCGGTCAGGGAGAACGTCACCGTGCGCTCGCAGCGGGACGCCGCCTCGAGCACGCGGTCGACGTGGTCCATATCGAGGTTGACCACAGCAAAGCGGCTCTGCGAAAAAATCTTGAGCTTGCTGGCAAAGTAATCCTCAAGCGTGGGATGCTCAATCGGCGAAATGTGATCCTCGCCGATATTGGTAAAGGCGCCGACTTCAAAGGCGATCTTGCCCGTGCGCTCGTATTTGAGGCCCTGGCTCGATGCCTCCATAACCAGCCACGGGGCACCCGCCTCCGCAGCATGCGCGATGCGAGACTGCAGCAGGAAGGATTCGGGGGTCGTCAGTTTGGAAGGGCCTGCCTCGATGCCGTCGTCGAACTCAATGCCCGTATTAAGAGCGGGTCGATGACAGCCCGTAAGCTTGGCCTCGTTGGCGAGAATGCCGCGCAGATAAAAGCTACAGGTCGACTTGCCCTTGGTGCCTGTAAAGGCGCAGACCTTCACCTTACCCGACGGATGCCCATAAAAGGCATCTGCCACCACGGCGAGCGTACGGCGGATAT
>JAXJLC010000331.1:0-12492 GCA_036297365.1 Collinsella sp. | reverse complement strand
TAGATGTTACAGATCGAGACGTTTGCCTAGGTGGACCCCCCGTTCCATTACATCCCGGTCAACAGCACGACGTCGAGCGCCGTTACGACGACACCGATCCCTACGAGCAACGCGTTGAGCGGGCGCGAGTTGGCGTATTTGCCCATGACGCGGGGCGAACTGGTGAGTCGTATGAGCACAAAAACCGTAATCGGCAGCTGAAGCGACAGCAGCGCCTGGCTCCAAATGAGACCCTCAAAAGGATTCGGGACGATCAAACACGCCGCCACTGCGCCGACGAAACAGGCCGCCACCCCGATTGAGGAATGTCGGTCGTGGATGTCGTATTCCTCGTCGAACATGCCCGCAGTGATGGTTCCCGCCGCCATGCCCGCCGTCACGCTACTCGAGAGACCCGCGAACAGCAGCGCTACCGCAAAGATGGTCGAGCTCGCCGGACCCAAGATGGGGGAGAGCGTGGCCGCTGCGACGGCGAGGTCGTCTACGACAATGCCGTGCGCAAAGAAGGTCGTTGCGGCCAGGATGACCATGGCCGAGTTGATTGCCCAGCCCACGCCCATCGAAAAGAGCGTGTCGAAGAGCTCGTAGCGCAGACGTTCTTCGATAACTTGCTCGCCTTGGCCTTCGAAGTGCATGGATTGGATGACCTCGGAGTGCAGGAAGAGGTTGTGAGGCATAACGACCGCGCCTAGGACACTTACGATAATCGCAGCCGAGCCGGTGGGCATACTGGGTGTGATCCAGCTTGCGGCGGCCTGCGGCCAGTCGACCTTGACCAGCGCAAGCTCGGCCAAAAACGAGAGTCCTACCACGCCTACGAAGGCGATAATCCATCGCTCGGCGCGCTTGTAGGAGCTCGTCATGAGCATCGCCATCGATACTGCCGCCACGATGACGCAGCCCGCGCGCACGGGCAGCCCAAAGAGCATTTGAAGGGCAATCGCGCCACCCAGGACTTCGGCCATGGCGGTGGCGATGGTCGCGAGATAGGCACTGCCGAGCACCGCGCGCCCAACGAAGCGGGGGAGGTAACGTGTCGTGGCCTCGGCAAGACAGGCGCCCGTGGCGATACCCAGGTGTGCCGCGTTGTGCTGCAGCGCGATGAGCATAATCGTGGACAGCGTGACGATCCACAGCAGTGTGTAGCCAAACTGCGAGCCCGCGGCCATATTGGAGGCCCAGTTGCCCGGATCGATAAAGCCGACGGTCACGAGCAGCCCGGGGCCGATATGCCGTGCAATGTCTAGGCCTCCGTGACCGCCGGTGCGGTGCGAGCCAAAGTGTTGTTTGAGATGGTTGAGCATGGCTGGTTCCTACGTTGGGGTGGCGTGGCGCTGCACTTGGGTTGCGCGGCACCACGCCCTGGGTTTAGGTTTGGGCTACTTGTGCGCTTTGCCCTGATTGGCCACGGCGTCAATCTTGGCGGCGATGGTCGCCGGGTCGCCGATGTAGCGCTTGTCGAGGACGTTGAAATCGGTGTTGAAGGTGTAGACGAGCGGCACGCCGGTGGGGATGTTGACCTTGAGGATCTCCTCGGGCGTGAGGTGCTCGAACTTCATGACGAGAGAGCGCAGGGAGTTGCCGTGTGCGGCGATGAGCACGCGCTTGCCGGCGAGCATCTGTGGGCGAATCTCGTCTTCGAAATAGGGCCAGGCGCGGGCGATCGTGTCCTTGAGGCACTCGGTATAGGGCAGCTGATCGGGTGCGACATCACGGTATTGCTCCTGGGTGTGGGGGTCGCGCGCGTCATCCGGCTCGAGCGCCGGCGGGCAGACGTCGAAGGAGCGGCGCCAGATGAGCACCTGCTCGTCGCCGTGTTCGGCTGCGGCATCGGCCTTGTTGAGACCCTGTAACGCGCCGTAGTGGCGCTCGTTGAGCTTCCAGGATTTGATGACGGGCAGCCATTCGCGGTCCATCTGGCCGAGCACGATGTTGAGGGTGTGGATCGCGCGCTTGAGGCGCGAGGTGTAGCAGATGTCAAAGTCGAAGCTCGCTTCCTTGAGGGCGCGGCCGCCTGCCGCCGCCTCTTCGCGGCCCGTGTCGGTGAGCTCGACATCGGTCCAGCCGGTGAACAGGTTGAGCTTGTTCCACTCGGATTCTCCGTGACGGATAAGGACGAGTTGCATCGTCTGCTGGTCTGCTTGGTGCGCCATAGGGGCCTCCTTGATCTGGCACGGTGTGCGTGCCGTTTGCTTGACGCCGCAAAGGATACCCGTTTTAGGCTAAAAAGTTAACTAAGACTAACAAAATTGCCGTATTTGAATAGGATGGTGAAAGGGGATTGCCGAAATGTCTTGATCTATAACAACTGGGGATGGAAATTGAGTCTAGGTGTTACAGATCAAGACAGGAAGAAATGGTCCTATGGAAAATCTCGTTCTGTAACAGCTGACCGCCAAAACCGGCCCTTCGTGTTACAGATTGAGACAAACCAAAACCGTCCTGCAGAAAATCTCAATCTGTAACATCTAGGCGCCAAAATTGGGTCTTCCTGTTACAGATTGAGATGTTTGAAGCGGTGAGCTTACGGGCCGAACCTGGGGCCCTTGTTGTCGCTCTTGAGGTCGGCGGTGTCCACTCGTAGGGCATGCGTTACGCGATTGTTTCGAAACGGGTGGGAAACACAACGGGCCGGCGATGCTCCTACTATGCCTACTCAACTGACTGTCTATTATCTAGGGGAGGATCGCGATGCAGGCAGATTCCGCTCAGCAGCAGGGCCTTTATCGCCCCGAATTCGACCACGATGCATGTGGCATCGGCGCGCTTGCCGATATCAACGGTGAGCGCCATCACCAGATTCTGGACGATGCGCTGTCCATTCTGGTCAACTTGGAGCACCGCGGCGGCACGGGACTCGAGAAGAACACCGGCGACGGCGCTGGCATCCTGTTTCAGGTTCCGCATCACTTTTT
Organism: Collinsella sp.; assembly: GCA_036297365.1. Taxonomy (GTDB): domain Bacteria; phylum Actinomycetota; class Coriobacteriia; order Coriobacteriales; family Coriobacteriaceae; genus Collinsella. The sequence goes on along the minus strand of JAXJLC010000331.1, from coordinate 9,577 downwards.
CCGTAAAGAGGCTCAAAAGTGTGGCCAGATTCTGCCGGCAGAGGGCGACTATGGCGTGGCCATGCTGTTCTTCCCGCAGGACGACAAGGGCGTAGAGGATGCCCGCCGCGTGTTTGAGGAGGGCTGCGCCGAGGCCGGCGTGCCGCTGCTCTTTTGGCGCGAGGTGCCCGTTGACCCGCATGACTTGGGCGAGACGGCCCGCGCCTGCATGCCCACTATCCTGCAGGCCTTCCTGGGCCGTCCGGACGACACGCCCGCCGGCGATGCCTTTGAGCGTCGCCTGTACGTGTGCCGCCGCACCATCGAGAAAAAGGCCGACGCCGAGTTCGCCCTGCGCGACAAGATCTTCTACGTGTGCTCCATGAGCTCGCGCACCATCGTTTACAAGGGCATGCTTGTGGCCACGCAGATGCGCCGCTTCTTCATCGATCTTAACGACGCCGCCGTCAAGACGGCCGTGGCGCTCGTCCACTCGCGCTACTCCACCAACACCACGCCCAGCTGGGAGCGCGCGCACCCCAACCGCTTTATCATCCACAACGGCGAGATCAACACCCTCAAGGGCAACGTCAACTGGATTCGCGCCCGCGAACCCAACCTGTACAGCCCCGTGCTGCAGCACGATCTTGAGCGCGTGATGCCCATCATCAACCGCGAGGGCTCCGATTCCGCGATTCTGGACAACGTGCTCGAGTTTTTGGTCATGAACGGTCGCCCGCTCACGCGCGCCGCGTCCATGTTGCTGCCCGAGCCGTGGGACCACAACGACAGCCTGAGTGAGGAGCGCCGCGCCTACGACGCCTACCAGTCCATGCTCATGGAGCCGTGGGACGGTCCTGCCGCCATCGCCTTTACCGACGGTCGCACGCTGGGCGCCGCCCTCGACCGCAACGGCCTGCGCCCGGCCCGCTATTACGTGACGCGCGACGGTCGCTTTATGCTGGCAAGCGAGGTGGGCACCATCGAGGTGAGCCCCGAGAACATTCTGACGAGCGGCTGTCTGGGGCCGGGCCAGATGCTCGAGGTCGACTTTGCCCGTGGCCGCGTCATCTACAACGACGAGCTGCGCGCCCGTTACGCCAAGGAAAAGCCCTACCGCGACTGGATTGCCGAGGAGACGCTGACCATCGACGCGCTCGATAGGCCTGCCGCGGCAACGCCCGCCGAGGACGCCGAGGTGCCCGCCGCCGTGCGCATGGCTAAGCTCGGGTATCACTGGGATGATGTTGACGAGGTCGTGCGTCCCATGGCCCAGCAGGGCAAGGCGCCGCTCGCCTCGATGGGCATCGATGCGCCGCTGGCCTGCCTGTCCAAGAAGACGCGTTCGTTCTTTGACTACTTCTATCAGCTGTTCGCTCAGGTCACGAACCCGCCCATCGACGCCCTGCGCGAGCACATGGTCACCTCGACCACGCTCTATCTGGGCAACCACGGCAACCTGCTCGAGGACTCCCGCACGGCTTGCCAGCTGGTTCGCCTGGAGCGCCCGTTGCTCAACGAGGAGGAGTTCGAGCGTATCTGCGCCATCGACCGCGTGGGCTTTAAGACCCGCCGTTTCCGTGCCGTCTACCACCGCGATGCCGGCGAGCGCGCGCTGCAGGCTGCGCTCAAGCAGCTTGCAGAGGACGTTGAGGCTGCGGTCCGCGACGGCGTGAACATCGTGGTGTTGAGCGATCGTGCCGCTGTGGGCGAGGTGCCCGTGCCGTCGCTGCTCGCCGTGGGCTGCGTGCACAACCACCTGATCCGCGCCGGCGTGCGTACCTTTGCCGACATCGTGGTGGAGTGCGGCGACGCCGTGTCCCCGCACGACTTTGCGGCACTGGTGGGCTACTCCGCGAGCGGCATCTATCCGTACAACGCACATGCGTGCATCCGCGATCTGGCGGCGCGCGGCGACTTGGACGTGACGGCCGAGCAGGGCATCGCCAACTACAACAAGGCTGCGACCGCCGGCATCGTCTCCATCATGTCCAAGATGGGTATCTCCACGGTGCAGAGCTACCACTCCGCGCAGATCTTCGAGGCCGTGGGCTTTACGCCGGAGTTCGTCAACGCGTACTTCGCCGGTACGGTGAGCCGTGTGGGCGGTATGGGTGTCGAGGACGTTGAGCGCGAGCAGAATGAGCGCTATGACGCTGCACTTGCCATCCTTAAGAGCCCGGCTCCCGATCAGCTGCCCACGCTGGGCCTGACCAAGTGGCGCCCGCTCGGCGGCGAGGATCACCTCATCGACCCCCAGACCGTCTACCTGCTGCAGACCGCCTGCCGCGAGGACAGCTACGATACCTTTAAGGAGTACAGCGCTCGCCTGCACCGCACCGGCCGTGCCGTGCGCCTGCGCGACTTGCTCGACTTTGATGCCAGCGGCCGTACTCCGGTGGCGCTTGACGAGGTCGAGCCCGCGCTCAACATCGTCCGCCGCTTTAACACCGGCGCCATGTCGTATGGCTCTATTAGCAAAGAGGCACACGAGTGCATGGCCATCGCCATGAACCGCCTGCACGGCCGTTCCAACTCGGGCGAGGGCGGTGAGGATCCGCGTCGCGAGACCCCGCTGGCCAACGGCGACTCCAAGAACTCCGCAATCAAGCAGGTGGCAAGTGCGCGCTTTGGCGTGACGAGCCGCTATCTTTGCAGTGCCTTTGAGATCCAGATTAAGATGGCGCAGGGCGCCAAGCCCGGCGAGGGCGGCCACCTGCCCGGCAAGAAGGTCTATCCCTGGATCTCCGAGGTCCGTCAGTCCACGCCCGGCATCGGCCTGATCTCGCCTCCGCCGCACCACGACATCTACTCCATCGAGGACCTGGCGGAGCTGATCTTCGATCTTAAGAACGCCAACCCCGGCGCGCGCGTGTCGGTCAAGCTGGTCAGCGAGGCCGGCGTCGGCACCATCGCCACCGGTGTGGCCAAGGGTGCTGCCGACAAGATCTTGATCAGCGGCCACAATGGCGGCTCGGGTGCCGCTGCACGTGATTCCATTTGGCACGCCGGCCTGCCGCTGGAGCTTGGCCTTGCCGAGGCCCAGCAGACACTGCTGCAAAACGGCCTGCGCTCACGCGTGGTGCTCGAGGCCGACGGCAAGCTCATGGACGGCACCGATGTCGCCGTCGCCTGCCTGTTGGGCGCCGAGGAGTTTGGTTTTGCGACCATGCCGCTCATCTCCATGGGTTGCCTCATGCAGCGCGACTGCCAGCAGGACACCTGCCCGGCCGGCATCGCTACACAAAACTGCCGTCTGCGTCGCGGCTTCCGCGGCAAGCCCGAGCACGTTGAGCACTTTATGCTTTTTGTTGCCGAGCAGCTGCGCGAGGTCATGGCGAGCCTGGGCTTCCGCACCGTCGACGAGATGGTCGGCCATCCCGAGTGCCTGCGCCAGATCGAGGTCCCGGGTAACCGCAAAGCAAACCTGCTCGATCTGTCGCCCGTGCTGGCGAGCGCGACCTGCGAGTTCGGTGCCCATATTCCGGGCGCCGACGGTCGCCACTTCCTGCCGCAGATGGCCGCGGACAGCGAACTCGACAAGACGCTCGACTCCACGTTGTTTGTGCCCTATACGGCCGATGCCCGTGCGCACCTGCGTCCGATTCGTTTCCGCGCCGATATCGCCAACGTCAACCGCTGCGTGGGCACCATCCTGGGCAACGCGGTGACCAAGGCGCATCCCGAGGGCCTGCCCGCCGGCTCCATCACCATCGATTGCGATGGTTCGGCAGGTCAGAGCTTTGGCGCCTTCCTGCCGCGCGGCATTACGCTCAACGTGTGCGGCGACGCCAACGACTACTTTGGCAAGGGCCTTTCGGGCGGCGAGGTGTCGGTGCGCCCCAACCCGCATGAGACCTACAAGTTCGACGCGAACATCATCGTGGGCACCGTTGCGTTCTGTGGTGCCACGAGCGGCCGCGGCTTCATTAACGGTCTTGCCGGCCAGCGTTTTGCCGTGCGCAACTCCGGTGCCACCGTGGTGGTCGAGGGCTGCGGCAACCATGGCTGCGAGTACATGACGGGCGGTCTGGCGCTCATCCTGGGTGAGGTCGGGCAGAATTTTGCCGCCGGCATGACAGGCGGCGTGGCCTATGTCTTTGACCAGTACGGCACACTCAGTGCGCGCGTGAACCACGAGAGCGTTGAGCTCAAGGCCCCGACGGCCGGCGAGCTGGCGCAGATTCGCGAGCTCATCCAGGAGCACGTGGACGCGACGCAGAGCCCGCGCGGCATTAAGCTGCTCTACAGCTTTGAGACGATGAGCAAGCACTTTGTGAAGGTCATTCCGACCGAGTACGAGCGCGTGCTGGCGATTGTCGCTGCGGCCGAGGCCGTGGGCAAGACGCATGCGCAGGCCGAGGAGCTGGCGTTTGACATCGTGACCGGTCGCGCGAGCGCCGCGGATGTCGCTCGCTTTGATGTCGCGGGCGGTGCTGCGGGCGCTGCGTCCGTGGCTGCCAGCTCTGTTGCTTCGACCAAGAAGGAGGCGTAAGTGCCATGGGTAAGCCCGGTGCTTTTCTTGATATCGATCGCGTGACCCACGAGCTTCGCCCCGTGGAGGAGCGGAGCCGCGATTTCGATCTGCTGTACGTGGAGCTCGACGACGAAGCACGTCGCGCCCAGGCGAGCCGCTGCATGATGTGCGGCGTGGCGTTTTGCCAGATGGGCGCGAGCTTTGGCAAGGCGCGTCCGAGTGGCTGCCCGCTGCACAATCTGATTCCCGAGTGGAACGAGCTAGTGTATCGCGGCCGCTGGGACGAGGCTGCCGAGCGTCTGTCACTCACCTCGCCCATGCCCGAGTTCACGAGCCGTGTGTGCCCGGCGCTGTGCGAGGCCGCGTGCAACCTGGGCTCGGTCGACGGCCAGCCCACGACGATTCACGATAACGAGCGCGCGATCAGCGACCATGAGTGGGCCAACGGCGGTCCGCGCCGCTTTGAGCCGGCGGGGGAGGGCGCGCCCACGGTTGCCGTGGTGGGCTCCGGTCCTGCTGGTCTGGTGGCAGCATGGGAGCTTGCGCGTCGCGGTGCCCGCGTGACGGTATTTGAGCGTGACGACCGCCCGGGCGGCCTGCTCATGTACGGCATTCCCAACATGAAGCTCGAGAAGTCCGTTGTCGAGCGTCGCGTGGCACTTATGCGCGAGCTGGGTATTGTGTTTGAGCTGGGTGCCGATGTTACGAACCCTGCGGTGGCGGCCAAGCTCAATGGCTTTGACGCTGTCGTGGTGGCTGCCGGTGCTCGCGCCCCGCGTGGACTGGCTGCTGAGAATATTGACGCGCCCGGCGTGGTGTATGCCGTGGACTACCTGACGGCCTCGACCGTCTCGGTGCTCGATGGCGGCGAGCCTGTCATCGATGCACGCGGCCTGGACGTCGTGGTCATTGGCGGCGGCGATACCGGTAACGACTGCGTGGGCACCGCGGTACGTCAGGGTGCGCGCAGCGTGCGCCAGTTTGAGTTCTTGCCGGCGGCGCCTGATGTGCGCGCGGCGAGCAACCCCTGGCCGCAGTGGCCCAACGTTAAGAAGACCGACTACGGCCAGCAGGAGGCTATCGCTGCGATGGGTGGCGAGATGCGTGCCTGGGGCGTGGATACGCTCGAGGTGCTGCTGGACAAGAAGGGTGCGGCTGCGGGTCTGCGCGTGGTCGATCTGGACTGGTCGGCGGGAAAGCCCGAGCGCATCGCGGGCTCCGAGCACGAGGTACCGGCGCAGCTGGTGCTCATCGCCTGCGGCTTCACGGGCCCGGAGCACAGTGTGTTCGACGCCGTTGGCGTGCCCGTTGCCACCGCTGGTCGTCCGCTGCCTGTGATGGCTTCCGAAGGCTCGCACCTTGCGGCGCGTGTCGACGGCGTCGCCGCGGATGCCGCGCCGGTGTATGTTGCCGGTGACGCTCGTAACGGCAGCTCGCTTGTGGTGAACGCTATGGCCGACGCCCTGGCCTGCGCTGCCGAAGTCGCCGACGCGCTGGAGCTGTAAGGCGGCTGTCCACGGCTGAATCGTCAAGGGCTGTCCCCAACGGCCGGCCCAAAAGGAACGTCCCCAAGTGCCGGCAGCTGGGGACGTTCCTTATGTGCCGGCATTCGGGGACACTCCTTGCGGGTTTGCGACCGGTTCGTTCGTTTGTCGACGCGCGAGTGCCCATTCGGCGTCTTCTTGAGCTGTGGTGCTCTGCTGTTTCTGTGGTGGCCGGGGCGCTTGGCTCAAAAGGGCGGGTTGGCCGTCTATGTTTACCTGCGGTTTTGTTGCGGTGCGCATTTTCGGTCAAGCATCCCGTCAAGTGTTTGGTCAGCATCTGGTTTGCAGCCGGAGGCCTATTTTGTCCGTGCTGACAGTGGCTGCCCACCCTCCTCGTAAGCTCAAATTGAGGTTCATCAGTTTGAGGAGGATGCCGTGACTGACCACGTTTTAGACCGAGCGCATCTGGCCGAAGCCGTCGGCAACGATATTGCCGACATGGCCCATTTTTGGATGCTGCGGAAGTTTCAGTTTTTGGAGCCGGCGCGCGAGCAGTTCGAGATCATTGTCGACCCATGGCTCGGCTATTGCGAGGAACCTTCTCAAAACGAAATCATGGCCTACAACATGGCATTTACCGATTGGCTGCTCTTCGAGCGCCCCTATCGCCATGGCAAGACGCTGCTCGAGCTGTATGTTGATGAGCCGTCGGCATCGCTTTCGCCTGCCTCGCTCAAGCGGCTCGAGCAGGTGCGCGACACACAGTATTTCTCGCGCTTTGGCATTTTGGACAAGGATCCTGCGAACGGCATGGTTGCGCTGAAGGATACGCGCACCGACCGTCGCTTTGATGTCTACGACCCGCATATCGTGCAAAAGGAGCATTGGAGCGACGGTGCGATTGCGGTGCGCCTCGCCTACGTCGACGATGTCTGGCTGACGGCGGGGCAGCTCTACCTCTACGACATAGCGCGCCTGAGCGATACGGCGATCGACGGGCCTGGCGCCGTCCATCCGGAAGACCTGGAAGATGGCTTCGACACCTCGCGTATCAGCTTCTTTCTGAGGCTGGTCCGCGACATCATGGGTGCCCAGGGGCGCTACGTAAAGTCCCTCAACATCTACGAGCAGGAGTGGGAGTAGGGGATGTGACTGGTGTTGCCCTGCTGCCCTGACTTTGTCTCAATCTGTAACGTTTGGCGGCCGTTTGGGCCCGTAACTGTTACAGATCGAGACATTCCCCTGATGTTGCTGGGGTGGGGCTGCAACGTATTCCGTCCCCCCACATCCCCTCTTCCCTCCGTTAACCGATATGTCCGCAGCAATCCTGCCGCGCTGGATAATAATGGACAGATGTTCAAGTTTTCTGAGGGGGAGGAGCTCGATATGGCGTCTGCCGATCGTTCTACGTTGTTTATCAATGCGACCATTCTGGATGGTTCGGAGCATATGGAGCCGCAACCCGATATGGCCGTGGCCGTTGAGCGCGGTGTCATCACATGGATGGGGCCGAGTGCTGTGGCGCAGGCGCCCGCGGGTGCCGAGGTTATCGACCTGGGTGGTGCGTATCTCATGCCCGGTCTCATCAATATGCACGTGCACCTGTGCGGCTCGGGCAAGCCTGTCTCGGCCGGCGATGCGGGCGCGCTGATGAAGAAGCTCGATAATCCCGTGGGCCGCACCATCGTCCGCCGCATCCTCAAGGGCAGTGCCCAGCAGCAGCTAGCAAGCGGCGTGACCACGGTGCGCGGCGCGGGCGACCCGCTGTTTGCCGATCTGGCCGTGCGCGATGCTATCGATGCCGGCAAGTATCAGGGTCCTCGCCTGGTGGCGCCGGGAACGGGCATCACGGTGCCGGGCGGCCATGGTGCGGGCCTGTTCGCCCAGGTGGCCAACAGTCCCGCCGAGGCAGCCGAACAGGTGCGCGACCTGTATGCGCGTGGTGCCGACGTCATTAAGCTGTTCGTGACGGGCGGCGTGTTCGATGCGACCGAGGTGGGCGAGCCGGGCGTGCTGCGTATGCCAGTGGAGGTTGCCGCGGCGGCATGCAAGGCGGCGCACGATATGGGCCTTCCGGTTATGGCCCATGTCGAGAGTACCGAGGGCGTGAAGGCCGCGCTTGAGGCCGGCGTTGACACGATTGAGCACGGCGCTCCGTTGACACCCGAAATCTTGGAGCTGTACCGTGGCGCCGCGGGCACGCAGCTCGAGGGGCGTGCTCCGAGTGTGACCTGCACTATCAGCCCGGCGCTGCCGTTTGTATTGCTCGACCCGGAAAAGTCCCATTCTACCGATACGCAAAAGAAGAACGGCGACATCGTGTGCTCGGGCATCATCGAGAGCGCCCGTGCCGCACTGGAAGCTGGCGTTAAGGTGGGCCTTGGCACGGACTCAAGCTGCCCGTTCGTGACGCAGTATGACATGTGGCGCGAGGTCGCCTATTTTGCCAAGTATGTCGACGTGAGCAACGCCTTCGCACTGCATACAGCCACGCAGGTTAATGCCGAGCTGCTGGGGCTGGGCGGCGATACTGGCGCGATCGAGTGCGGCAAGGCTGCCGATATCTTGGTAACGCGCGAGAATCCTCTCGATAATCTGTGCGCTCTGCGTGAGCCGATACATGTGATGTGTCGCGGTGATCTGGTACGCAAGCTCAAGGTGAAGCGTATTCCCGAGGTGGACGCCGAGCTCGACGCGATTATGGCCATGCCGGCTGAGGCGCTGGCCGAGGAGCTTGCCCGCGACGGCGTGGCGTAAGCGCGCGATATGGCGATGCGAAAAAGGGACAATCCTTTTGTCATAATCAGAAAAAGCCGAGGTCCCGGTGCGAGGCCTCGGCTTTTATTTGTCCTATGGTGTAGCGGCTATGAGCGCGTCTCCATCTTGGCGTGGCACTTGGGGCAGGTGACGCGAATCTTGCCCTTGCCCTTGGGGACGGAGAGCATCTGGCCGCAGTTGGGGCACTTGAGGTATGCCGTGGTCTTGCGACCCTTCCACATCTTCTTGGCTGTGCGCTTGGCGCGCTCAAAGTCTTCCTTGCTCGTTCCGGCTGCGCGTGAGGTGCTGGCCGCTGCGGCGCCGGCGCCCAAGCTGGCGACAAACTTGCCCAAGCCGGGAACATTGGCGGTCGCGGCGACAAAGGACTCGTTCTCCTTGCGACGTGCATCGATATTTTTGGACAGGCCGCGCAGCACGCCAAGCACGATCACGGCGATGGCGATCCAGCTGAGCCACTGGATGCGGGCCATCGATCCGATCATTGCGATGACGATGCCGACAAAACCCATCACGATGGTGAGCTCGTCGGCGCCATTGCGACCCTTCATAAAGTCATTCATGCAAATTGCCTTTCGTTCGATATACTGCACGCCTTTATACCCGATTTAGAGCAAGGGGGACAGGTTAATCTGCACCAAGGTGGTGCAAACATGCCTGTCCCCGGAACACCAAGACGGTGCAAAGAAGTCTGTCCCCAATGCCCCAATTACTTGGAGAGCTTGTCGACGACGCGTTCGATCTCGGCGAGCTTGGCGGCTTTGAGGTCTTCGTCGCCCGATTCGATTGCCGAAGTCACGCAGCCCTCGATATGCGCCTTGAGCACGTCGGCGTTAATGCGCGCGAGGAGCGCCTGTGTGGC
>JAXJLC010000330.1:0-3799 GCA_036297365.1 Collinsella sp. | reverse complement strand
GAAGCGACGGAGAAGTACTTCTTGCCAGCCTCGAGGCGCTCCTTCTTGTAGGTGCCAGCGACGGGGTGCTGGAAGCGCGTGGGGTTGGTGGAGTTACCGGTAATCGAGATGTCGACGTTCTCGTGCCACATGATGGCAACGCCCTCGCGGACGTCGTCGGCGCCGTAGCAGTTGACGGCGGCGCGGGGACCATCGGAGTAGGGGATGGTCTCGACGACCTTGAGCTCGCCCGTGAAGTAGTCGAACTGGGTCTTCACGTAGGTGAAGCCGTTGATGCGGGCGATGATCTGAGCAGCGTCCTTGCCCAGACCGTTGAGGATGACGCGCAGCGGCTTCTTACGAGCCTTGTTGGCGTTCAGAGCCAGGCCGATAGCGCCCTCAGCGGCAGCGAAAGACTCGTGGCCAGCCAGGAAGGCGAAGCACTCGGTGTCGTCGGAGAGCAGCATAGCGCCCAGGTTGCCGTGGCCCAGACCGACCTTGCGGTCCTCGGCGACGGAGCCGGGAACGGTGAAGGCCTGGATGCCCTCGCCGATGATGGCGGCAGCCTCAGAAGCGGTCTTGGCGCCACGCTTGACAGCGAGAGCGCAGCCGAGGGTGTAGGCCCACTCGGCGTTCTGGAAGGCAATGGACTGGGTGTTGTTGACGATCTCACGCGGGTTGAAGCCCTTGTCGGTGCAGATCTGCAGAGCTTCCTCGAGGGAGGCGATGCCGTTGTCGGCGAGGCACTTGTTGATCTTGTCAGCGCGGCGCTCGTAACCTTCGAACGTAACAGTCATAGTTATTTCCCTCCCTTTCTACTCGTGAACCGGGAACACGCTGGCGACGGAGTGAGTCTCCTCGTCGGTGCGCGGGTCGATGTACTTGGCAGCGTTCTCCCACTGACCATAGTGGCCCATAGCGCCAGCGATGGCCTCCTCGGGGGTCTTGCCGGCCTTGACGGCGTCGGTGAACTTGCCGAGGTTCAGGAACTCGAATGCGATGATCTCGTTCTTGTCGTTGAGAGCCATGCGGGTGACGTAGCCCTGGGCGAGCTCGAGGTAACGAGCACCCTTGGCCTTGGTGCCGAACATGGTGCCGACCTGAGAGCGAAGGCCCTTGCCGAGGTCGTCGAGGGAGGCGCCCACGGGCAGGCCGCCCTCGGAGAACGCGGTCTGGCTGCGGCCGTAAACGATCTGCAGGAAGATCTCGCGCATAGCAACGTTGATGGCGTCGCAGACGAGGTCGGTGTTGAGGGCCTCGAGGATGGTCTTACCGGGAAGGATCTCGGAAGCCATGGCGGCAGAGTGGGTCATGCCCGAGCAGCCGATGGTCTCAACGAGGGCCTCCTCGATGATGCCGTCCTTGACGTTCAGCGTGAGCTTGCAGGCGCCCTGCTGAGGTGCGCACCAACCCACACCGTGCGTAAGACCGGAGATGTCGGAAATCTCCTTAGCCTGGACCCACTTGCCCTCCTCGGGGATGGGTGCGGGGCCGTGGTATGCACCCTTGGCAACGGGGCACATGTTCTCCACTTCCTGTGAGTACTGCATGCCTCTCCTCTCTATCGTGTTGGCGTCCCGTCTGGGGGTCGTGGCTGGCGATTGCCGGGCGACCCTTCGAAAGGGACATGACATGCAGCCCCTATAATACCGCGAAATGCACGGAATATTCGGCGAACGGCTCAGTTTTCGTAGCGAGAAGTCCGGAAGTTTTAATTGAAACGGTTTAACGCTATGTTCTGTGGTCGCGAACTTCCGTAGAGGGGGTCCGTCTTGGGCAAGCTTTTGGTCGGCTCTTGTAAGTGTTGCAGGGGTTGATCTGTTGCAACGGTGCCGTTCGCCGCCTGTTTACTGCCTTTGGCCGCGCGAGTGTATTGTTTTGCGTGAATGTTTTGATGGCACGCTTCAATCGTGCTGTATTGGATGGCAAGCAGATCCCGGCGAAGGGAGCGCCATGCAGCGCGTTTGGAGAACGGTTACCGGCTTTTACCATGTCTGTGCCCGCGGTACGGGCAAGCAGCTCATCTTTGAGGGCGATGAAGACCGGTGGGAGTTCTTGGAGCTGATGCGTGAGTGCTGCCGCAAGGCGGGCGTGACGGTTATCGCCTGGTGCCTTATGGGCAATCACGTGCGTCTGGTGCTTGCAGATTACGAGGACGCGATGAGCGCGGCGATGCACCGGCTGCTTTTGACGTACGCGCGGCGGTTCAATAAACGCACGGGGCGCACAGGGCATCTGTTCCAGAACCGTTTTGACCGGCGCTCGCTCGATACCGACTGGCAGGTGATGGAGGCTATTCGCTCCGTTCACGCCGATCCGCAGGAGGCGGGCATCAGTCTCATTGAGCGTTATCCCTGGAGCAGCTTTCCGGAGCATTTGTGCGCTTACGACGGTGACGCGGCCGATGTCGCGAGGGGATTTTCTGATCCTTCTTGCGTGCTTGAGCTTTTTGGTTCTGCCGAGGGCTTTATTGCCTATTCGCTTTCGACGCCCGACGGCGGCGAACCGGCGCTGCGCGATATGAAAGAGACAGAGTGGGAACGCCACGCCTTTGCCGACAAGTTGGCGAAAAGCCTCGGGTCTCCGCTCCATGGGGTTAAAGACGCACCGCCTGCGCAGCGCGATACCGTTATTTTTGGATTGCACGATGCCGGTTTTACGGTGCGCCAGATTGAGCGGTATACCGGGATTGGCAAAAGTACCGTCTCTCGTATCGTGCGCGCCCGCGCGCGAACGGCGATGCGGGCTGGCGGAAACGTGATGTAGGGTCGCCTGTTCACCGCAGCTGGGGTCGTCCATACGCCGCAACCAGCGTTCAAAAGCTTGGTACGGTAACTGCACTTCTTAATATGCATAGAACAATCGTCATCTTGCATAAAATAACAGCTCAGTCCGGGTTTGCCCGTGCCTACCCCCGTCTGCGCCGTGCAAAAAACGGAGTTTTCAGCATCGTGGTGCTGTCGGCACTGCCACAATCTTGCAACACACGGGCCCCCTAAGCTATTGATCCCTGCCGTTGCACCCCCGGAGTATGTGCCTGCGTCCCGTCAGACCGCGATGTCTGGTCTAAAACACAATATTTATGCGCCTGGAGACGTTGATTAACGCTTCCGATGCGTATGCACACAGCTTGGCGTGCTGAATACTCGCAAAAATGCACGCAGCATCCTATGGGACCCTTCTGCGGCAGGCGCGAAGCGAGTCGGAGCTCAGCAGAACGGGGCTTGGCGCATTGCTTGGCGGGTCCGGGGCCCTGCCGCAGGCCTTTGGTGCTGTGGAAAACGCCCGTGTTCGCGTCTGCTGTGTGGTAAATGACAGACGGAGCGCCGGACGCGCGGACTTCGTGCGTCCGGCGCTCATTAGGAAAAACAGAGCCGCCCGTATCGGGCGGCTCGGCAATCAAAAACCTTGGATTCGGGGCATACGCTACTGGTTAGTTTACCCCTCGAGCATGCCGTCGAGGGTGCGCCAGGCGAGCTCGGCGCATTTGACGCGGGCGGGCATGTGCGAGATGTCCTGGAGCTGGGCAGCCTCGTCCAGGTCTTCCAGGTCTTCCTCGGAGAGCTGTTCGCCGCGGATCATGGCGAGGAAGAGCCCCGCCAGGCGGCGCGCCTCCTCGACCGTCTCGCCGGTGATGAGGTCGGCCATGATGTCGGCGCTGGCCTGGCTGATGGCGCAGCCATGACCGGTAAAGGAGGCCTCCTCGATCACGCCGTTCTCGACGCGCAGCTGCAAGGTGAGTTCGTCACCGCAGCTGGGGTTGATGCCGTCGTGCTCGTGCGTGGGAGCGTCCATCTCGTACTTATAGTCGGGGTGCGAG
>JAXJLC010000329.1:0-6017 GCA_036297365.1 Collinsella sp. | reverse complement strand
GTGCGACATGGTGCTGATGGGCTTTTTGGCCTTCCTCGATCCGCCCAAAGCAAGTGCCGCGGGCGCCGTCGCCACCCTCGAGGCCAAGGGCGTGGCGGTCAAGGTCCTAACCGGCGACAACGACCGCGTCGCCGCCACCGTCTGCGAGCAGATTGGTATCGATGCGAGCAACGTCTTGCTCGGCTCCGAGATCGATGCGCTCGATGACGCCGAACTTGCCGAGCGCGCCGAGAAAACCCACCTCTTCGCCAAGCTCTCGCCGCTGCAGAAGGCGCGCCTGGTACGTGTCATGCGCGAGATGCTCGGCCACACCGTGGGCTTTATGGGCGACGGCATCAACGACGCCGCCGCCATGCGTGCGAGCGATTGCGGCATCTCGGTCGATTCGGCCGTCGATATTGCCAAGGAATCCGCCGATATCATCTTGCTTCAGAAGGACCTGGGCGTGCTCGAGCGCGGCATCATCGAAGGCCGCCGCACTTACGGCAACCTGCTCAAGTACCTCAAGACCACGGTGAGCTCCAACTTTGGCAATGTGCTGTCCGTGACCGTCGCGAGCCTGTTCTTGCCGTTTTTGCCCATGAGCGCCCTGCAGCTGGTACTGCTATCGCTGGTCTACGAGATCGTGTGCATCGCACTGCCGTGGGACACCGTCGATGACGCCTGGACTGCCCGCCCGCGTGCCTGGGACGCCGCGTCCATCAAGGGCTTTATGCTCGAGCTGGGCCCCGTGAGCTCGCTGTTTGACATCGTGACCTTCGCCGCGCTCTTCTTTGTCGTGTGCCCCGCCGCCGTGGACGCAAGCTGGTCCGAGCTTGCCGCCGCGGGCGACGTCGCGGGTATGGCGACCTTTGCTGCGCTCTTCCAGAGCGGCTGGTTTGTCGAGTCCATGTGGTCGCAGACACTCGTGGTCCACATGTTGCGCTCCCCGCATCTGCCGAGCCCGCGCGACCACGCCGCGCCCGCATTGTGCGTTCTTACCGTGCTGGGCCTGGCGCTCGTCACCTGGCTGCCGGCAAGCCCCATCGCCGATGCGCTCGGCCTCATGCCGCTGCCCACGAGCTTTTTTGGGCTGCTCATTGGCATCGTTACCGCCTATATCGCGCTCACCCAGCTGGCGAAGCGCCGCTACATTGCCCGCCACGGCGAGCTGCTGTAGCAAGTAGACGGAAAACACCCTGCCAGCTGCCGTTGCCACTACCACAGCTGCCAACGCCGCTGCCGTTGCCTCTGCCGCCGCCGCAGTCTATCCCCCCAGCAGTTGCGGTGAAATAGTTCCTGTTTAAAGCCCCGTGACTTTAATTTAGGGACTATTCCACCGCGACTTATTGGGAGATTAGCTAGTCCTTGGGTGTCCAGGACCAGAAGAAGTTGATGAGGGCCACGCGCGAGGCGGTGCCGGTCTTTTTGTTGATCGAGGAAATGTGACGATAGAGCGTGGAGCGCGAAAGGAAAAGCGTTGTGGCGATGTCCTGAACGCTCTGGTCCGAAACGACCAAGACCTCAAGAATATCGTGCTCGCGCTCTGTAAGCCCAAAGGTGGCGACGAAAGCATCGAGGCGTTCATCGGACGTGAGCTCCGCTGCCTCCACGGGCTCGGGGTCGGAGCGTGTGGGCGCAAGATCCCCACCAAGATCGTCGGTGGCAAGCGGCAGGCCACCCTGCATCACGGCATCATCGGTTCGTTGCCCCAACTGCCCCAGCAGCGTAATCGCAATGCCCACAAACATCACGAGCGCCGCACCGATCGCAGCCAGCACGTTTTGACTCGAGATGATCGCCACCGCCGGCGCCGTCACGAGCATCGAGCACACGTTGTTGACGACGCGACCCATGCACGGCCAAAAATATGACCAGCGCGCATAGAGCGAGACGGCGGCATATTTTGTGGTAAAGAACACCACAAAGAAGCCCGAGCCCAGATAAAAGATGATTGTGGCAGCAAGCTCGTTGCCGCCATTGCCATCGACGATGAGCACAAAGAACGAAAGCGTGGACAGTATGGCGGCACATGTCATGCCGATATTCATATACGAGCGGCCGTGCAGGTCAAATAGGACGCCGGCAGCCAACGAGCTCACGACAAGCAGCAGGCGCGGCCAGTCACCCAAATCAACGGCTCCGGTAGCATGCAAGGTTGTGAGACCCGCGTTGAGAGCGGCGAATACGCCGGAAAGATACGCCGTCGCCACGGTCAGGCGGACCACGGCGCGGCGGAATGCCGCCTTTGCCTTGGGATCGTCTTGCCACTTGGCGCCATATTCCAAAGCATCTACCGAAAGCCCGGCAACACTGGGTTCAAAGCTGGGATCGGACTCGTCGCGCAGCTTGGCGCGTCGGGCACCGTGGAGCAACGCCACCTGCGCGATCGCACAGACAACCAGAACAGCCTGCTGAAGAATGCCGGCAGGCATCACCATGTGGTTGAGGACCTGCACCAGCACGCCCATGGCGTAAGAAAGTGCGGCGGCGCGCGCCAAGCAGGGCGTCCGCGCAAAGCGCCGTGCAAAGTTTGCGTAGGCAGTCGATCCGCAGTAGCCCAGCGCGCAGCACGCCACCAAACCGCCGGCAATTACCACCTCAACCTGAACCGCCATAATCAACAGCAGCAATGCCGCCACCAGCAAAACGCCCGTGACGTCACTCGTTGCGTCGATAGCATGGGGACGGCGATAGTACAGAATGGGACGCACAAAGAAGCCAATCACGCTCGCGCCGATGACAAGGCTCTCATAAATAACGACCTCGTTCGGAGACACGAACTCGGCCATGCGCACATCAAAAAGATACTCGCACGCCAAAAACGTGAAGAAGAACAGCGCCAGGCATATAATCTCCCGAATGCCCCGACGCAAATATGCGGTTGTGTCTCCCATGCCCCTCATAGTTAACCCCCAGCCGCTCAATTGTCTGGAAATCTATTTTAATAAAGAACCAGTCTCAATATCGAAGCCAGGCTTGAAATGCTGCAAATTTGACCCCAGCCGTTCACGTCACACCGCGGTTTTGAGCCTCATGGACCAGAAGGGACACGCGCGGCCTCTAGCTCGGCAAGGAGTGTCTCCAACTGCCACTCATTTAAGTACGTCCCCAATGAGTGGCCGAAGAGTGTCCCCGGCGTCCAATCAAAAAATGGGCCATGTGTCCCAGTTGTGGAGACTCCTTGAGCCGTCTGGGTATCGCGAAGGATCGCGCACTCCCCCATCATCAAAAGTGACACACGCTACCAGTTGATGGGAGGCAGCCATGGGCTTCTTTGACAAGATGTTCGAGAAGAAAGAGTGCGCGATTTGCGGTACCGAGCTGGGACTTCTAGGTAAGACAAAAATCAATGAAGGCTACCTGTGCAAAGAGTGCGCCGGCAAGCTCTCCCCCTACTTTCACGGCTATCGCTCCAGCACCGCGGACGATATCCGTGAGCAACTCGCCTACCGCGAGGCCAACGCCGAGCGCCTGTCTTCGTTCAACCCCACGCGCACGCTTTCTGCCGGGCGCACCAATATTATGCTCGATGAGGACGCGGGCCTGCTGATCATCACTTCGCAGAGCCGCTGGCGCGACGCCAATCCCGACATCATCGAGTTCTCGCAGGTACTCGGCTGCGATATGGATATCGACGAGCAGCGCACCGAGATCTATCGCGAGACCAAGGACGGCGAGCGCGAGAGCTACAACCCGCCGCGCTACGACCTGGATTACGACTTTAATCTGACCATCCACGTCAACACGCCGTACTTTACCGAGATCAACCTGCGCGTGAACGACTCCACCATCGATCAGCGCGGCTCCATCGAATACCGCGAGGCCAAGCGCCAGGCAACCGAAGTCCGCGATGCGCTGGTGCAGCTGCGCCAGGAGACGCGCGACAGCGTCGTGGCCGCCAAGGCCCCCAAGACCGCGGTGACCTGCCCCTTCTGCGGAGCCACCACCATTCCCGATGCCAGCGGGCGCTGCGAATACTGCGGCGGCGCCATCGGCGCATAGCCCCCGGCACGGAAAGGACCGCTCATGGCCTTCGAGAGCGTTAACTATCAGTGCCCTGCCTGCGGTGGCCCCTTGCATTTTGCAAGCGCCGAGCAAAAGCTCGTCTGCGACTACTGTGACTCGCGCTTTGAAGTCGAAGAAGTCGAGGCCCTCTATCGCGAGCGCCAGGACAAGGCCGATGCCAAAGCCGATGCGGCAGCCGCAACGCCCAAGCCTGCTGTCGACGATGCCGTGCAGGAGCTGGCCCAAAACGCCGGCTACATCTGCTCGTCGTGCGGCGCCGAGCTCGTGTCCGACGGCACCGTCGCCGTCACCACCTGCCCGTACTGCGGCAACTCCGCCGTGGCGCCCGGCCAGCTCTCTGGCGACTTCTCGCCCGACCTGGTAATTCCGTTTAAGCTCGGCCGCGACAACGTTATGGCCGCGCTCAAAGAGCACTACAAGGGCAAGATCCTGCTGCCCAAGAGCTTTGTCACCGGCAACCACATCGACGAAGTCCAAGGCGTTTACGTGCCGTTTTGGCTTTACGGCGCCCGCGTGGACGGCGAAGTGTGCTTCGATGCGACCAACGAGACCGTGACCGAGGAATCCGACCGCACCGTCACGACCACCGACCACTACGACGCCTACCGCAAGGGAAACATCTCGTTTAAGCGCGTTCCCGTCGACGGATCGTCCAAGATGCCCGACGGCCACATGGACGCCATCGAGCCGTTTGACTACGATGCCCTGCGCCCGTTTTCGGTCGCGTATATGCCCGGCTACATCGCCAACCGCTACGACGAGGACTGCGAAACCTGCAAGGCGCGCGCCGAACGCCGCATGGAGGAAAGCACGATCTCGGCCCTGCGCGAAACCGTCGTCGACGAATATGACGATGCCACGGTCGAAAGCAAGCAGCTCGACTACACCTGGGAAGACAGCGACTATGCCCTGTTCCCCGTGTGGATGCTTTCCACCTCGTGGAACGGCAAGAGTTATCTGTTTGCCATGAACGGCCAGACCGGTCGCATGGTCGGCGAGCTCCCCTGCTCCAAGCCCAAGCTCGCCATCGCCTCGGTGCTGTTCTTTGTGATCGGATTTGTCCTCTCCCAGATCCTCTTTATGGGCGAATACGCCTTCGATCCGGACTACCTCAGCTTTGATATCGAGGGCATCCTCATCAACATCGTCGCGCCGCTGATCATCGTGGTCATTGCGGACGTGCTGCTGGTGGGCCAGCTCAAGACGGCCAACGAGGCCACCCACGCCGATTGCTACTGTGGCGAGCTTGACCTGACCGAGAAGCACGACACCTTCAGCCACACCGAGACCACCGTCGTCATGAAGGACGACAAGGACGATTAACCATCCTGACCAATACCACCCGGCCTTTGACGAGAAAGGAAGATCACCATGGGACTCTTGAAAGCTGGATTGGGTGCTGCCGGCGGCGTCATGGCCGACCAGTGGAAGGAATTTATCTACTGCGAATCGATGCCCGCTGACGTCTTGGCCTGCAAGGGCAGCAAGCGCACCGGCGGCCGCAGCTCCAACACGCGCGGCGAGGACAACGTCATCTCCAACGGCTCGGTCATCGCCGTCAACGACGGCCAGGGCATGCTCGTGGTGCAAAACGGCAAGATCATCGAAGTCGCGCTGGAGCCCGGTGAGTTCGTCTTTGACACCGGCAGCGAGCCGAGCGTCTTTAGCGGCAACCTGGGCGATTCCATCAAGGAGACCTTCGCCAATATCGGCAGCCGCTTTACCTTTGGCGGCGACGCGGGCAAGGACCAGCGTGTCTACTTCATCAACACCAAGGAGATCATCGGCAACAAGTACGGCACCGCCTCGCCCGTGCCCTTCCGCGTGGTCGATAACAACATTGGCCTGGACGTCGACATCTCCGTGCGCTGCAACGGCGAGTATTCGTACCGCATCACCAACCCGCTGCTGTTCTACACCAACGTATGCGGCAACGTGACCGATAGCTACACGCGCGACAAGATCGACAGCCAGCTTAAGTCCGAGCTGCTCACCGCCCTGCAGCCCGC
>JAXJLC010000328.1:0-3429 GCA_036297365.1 Collinsella sp. | reverse complement strand
CCGTCGTCGTTACCAAAAAACGCGTCAAAAACTTCAACCTACGCGTCACATCAAGCGGTGAGGCCCACGCCAGCGCACCGCTCGGCGCCAGCCGCGAGCGCATCGAGGCATTTGTGAAGCGCAACAGCGCCTGGATTATCGGCAGACTTGCCCAGCGCGAGCAACGTCAGGCGACGGCGAGAGAGCCGCTCAGTCCCTCGTCCATCATTGCACTTTGGGGCAAGCCCATCACGGTACAGGATGCGCTCGATCACAACTTTGCATCACCCGCACCGCGACCCAAGCAGGCCACCTTCGCAAGTTTTATGGGTGCCGACGAATCGGACGAAGGCCCACAGGCCAAGCGGCGCGCAATCCTCGACGGCCTAACGTCCGACGAGCTCCAAGCCCACATCAGCCAGCTTTATACGACCGAGGTCACCGCAGCGCTACGCGACATCGTGCACGCATACGAAATCACAATGAGTGTCGCCGTTTCCCGCGTCTCCGTGCGCAGCATGAAAACGCGCTGGGGATCATGCACGCCCAAGACCGGAGCCATTCGCATCGCACGCGAACTTGCCGCTTATCCCATCGAGTGTCTCGACATGGTTGTCGCCCACGAGCTCGTCCACTTGCTCGAGCCAAGCCACAATCAGCGGTTTCACGCCCTGCTCGACAGGTACTGCCCCAACAATAGAGCGCTGTCGCAGCGGCTCAAGCAGCCACCCATAGAGACGTATTAGAACCGGTTAGCGCACGCGCTCGATCTCGACGCCGCAGCTTGCCAGGGGAAGACCGACGGGCGCCCAAGGCTTATCGAGCTTAACACGCACGCCAAGCAGCAAGGGGTAACGACGCAGCAGCATCTGGGCCACACCCTCGGCTGCCGCCTCGATGAGTTTAAACGTATGCTCGCGCAGATAGCCATCGACATCGTGGCACACCGAGCCGTAGTCAATCGAGGCGTCCAGGTTATCGTGCTCCCCCGCTGCACGCAGGTCGGCATAGAGCACCAAGGACACGATGAACTTCTGACCCAGCGCGTTCTCTTCGGGATACACGCCGTGGTTGGCAAAGACCTCGAGACCGTCGATAGTAATGCGATCGGCATGGCGCAGATCGTCATAGCTCACGTGGGGCACCGCCGTTGCGGTGGATATTTCGCCCCTTCCACGG
The DNA here is from genome assembly GCA_036297365.1 of Collinsella sp. Lineage (GTDB taxonomy): Bacteria > Actinomycetota > Coriobacteriia > Coriobacteriales > Coriobacteriaceae > Collinsella. Next base: position 2,271 of record JAXJLC010000328.1, on the reverse strand, counting down.
CGTGCGAGCTCGGCACCTTCAGTCTTGGTTGCATTCTCGGGCAGTTTTTTGTTACTCATCGCGATCGTCTCCTTCGTTTAGAACCCCGACCGCGCAAACTAACTACACGCGAATCGACAGGTTCTTTTTATCATCGCTCCAGTTGCAAGCATTGCGCGCGGGGCATGCAAAGCAGGCGCGCGACGCTTTGTCGGCTGCATAGAGCAAACGCTCAAGCGGTTGGCTGTTCACGCGCAGCTTTCGATGGCCCAGAATGGCCGTCTTAATGGCTGCGGCATCGGCCGGCTCAAACGCCACGTCATCAGGCATGCCGCCGAGAATTGCATCAGCGACGCGTTCGCTTGCAACATCATGGGATATACCCGATTCATACTGTTCATCTTTGCCGATATCGTGAAGAAGTGCCGTGGCGTAGATGACCTCGCGGTCAAACTCGAGATCTTCCTCGAGATTCTTAATCCACATAATGCGAGCGACATCGAGCAGATGGTCGATACCGTGGCGGCAGAAGATGCGCCCCGATTCCAGCTGAGCAATGTTGCCCAGGTGGCGCCGGAACAGGCCGTTGGCACAGATGTAATCGATACGAGGCATGACGCCAAAAGGCGCCAGGCCCGAAGCCATAAAACCGCGACGCGGCGTTCCCTCGTCAGTATTCGATGTAAAGTCGTTGACGACTCTCATAGTTAGCGTCCCAGCATCCTAAAGAAACGCTCTTCGAGCGCGGGGTCGGTCTCAAAGACGCCGCGGCGAGCGAGCGTCACGGTCTTGGTGCCGGGCTTTTGCACGCCGCGCATGGTCATGCACATATGCTCAGCTTCCATGAGCACAATCGCTCCCTGGGGAGCGAGATAATCCATGAGGGCGTCGGCAACCTGCGCACACAGCTGCTCCTGCAGCTGCAGACGGCGGGCATAAACCTCAACCGTGCGAGCAAGCTTAGAGAGCCCTGCGACACGGCCGTTGGGGATATAGCCAATGGTAGCCTTGCCATAAAACGGCAGCAGATGATGTTCGCACAGCGAGTAGAACGTGATGTCGCGCTCGATAACCAAATCGTTCGAAGCGACGGCAAACGTTTTGGACAGGTGCTCCTCGGCACTCTGGTCCATACCGCCGGCGATTTCGCCATACATACGGGCAACGCGCGCCGGGGTCTCCAGCAGGCCCTCCCGAGTTGGGTCCTCGCCTATGCCCTCAAGCAACAGCTTAATGGCGGCCTCGACTTTTTCCTGATCGACCATCTGGGCCTCACTTTTCCGATTTTGCGTTCGCGCTATGGTACCACGCCCTCCGGCATCGGCCACAAGCTACATAGTATGGGTCGAATAGACCGGATCATCACGCCAAAGTTCAACTGCATCACAAAGCGCAACGCCCTCGCGCTCAGCACGGGCGCGCGTAGCGTTCATGTCGATCACGCGCTGATTGCTCGAGCCCCTAAAGCGCAACGAGATATCGTACAGATCCTGAACGAACGGGCCGTCCACCAACATGTCGAGGCAGGCCAGGATACGGTCCGTCACCTCGGTATGATGACGGCCACCCGGCATAAGCTCCTCGAGCACGTCACCGGTAAAGCACCAAATGGTCTTGCCCGACCCCGCAGGATAGGCCGCACGCACGCGCTCGATAAAGTCAACAAGCCCCGCCTGATTCTCGGGCTCCATAGGCTCGCCACCCAGAATCGTCAGGCCATCGATAAAGGGATGATCGAGACTCTCGATAATCTTATCCTCGACGGCGCGATCGAACGGCTCGCCAGCGGCAAAGTCCCACGCGACAGAGTTAAAACAATTCTTGCACCCACGACGGCACCCGCTCACAAACAGAGAAGTACGAACGCCTTCTCCATCAGCAATGTCGAAATACTTAATGTTCGCGTAGTTCATAGGTAACTCTCCCGGCAGGCCGGGATATATCATCCCGTCCTCAAACATTCTCGGCCTTCGGCCTGCGAAACTGCGGGCGGGACGATATGTCCCGGCCTCATGCAAAGGGTAACTCAATGAACGAAGCGAACATCGAGCATAGGGTTCGAGGTCCAATAAAAACTGGGTTGCGGCTCAACCGCCATCGCAAGTAAATCGCAGCTGCAGCTCAAATTATTTCCGCTAAGAACTTCGAGGAGTGAGCAGACCGCGCGCTGCATCTCAGCTACGTTAACTTGGCTGAACCGAGAGGGCCGCTTGGGCTTTTGCTCGATATGATTTCCGCACGCAAAGAAGGCCACTTAATGTGGCCTTCGTCTTGCGCAGGACTGTCCGAAAT
>JAXJLC010000327.1:0-6604 GCA_036297365.1 Collinsella sp. | reverse complement strand
TAGCGACCGCAGCACTCGCTGCGCTGTGCATCGCGAACGAGTGCACACATCGCAGGCTTTGCTTTGTAGTTAATCTTGGATTCCAGCTTGGCCACGCGGCTATCGAGGCGAATGGAGCCAAGCTTTTGGCCACCGGACACAAATGCAGCGTCGATCGCAGAGCCATCCAAAAACGGAAGCACCAAGACGGCAAGCTCGCGCTCGTAATCGGCAACGGAAGGGCAAAGCGCCAGCACACGGCCATGGTCAACCGGGAGTACCAGCGACGGCACACAAGAACCGCTCGTCGTCGCATGGGCAAACGCTTGAGAACCCTCCCGCTCAATAAGCGCGGCGACATCCTGACCGGCAAAACGAAGCAGCACAAACAGACGGCCCTGACTGCGGCAAAGTGCCAAACGCTTGATACTCATCTACACTTCTCGCTTTCCAAGGGCGTTCGCTGCCATGCGTTTGCAGGCACCCAGGCGCCCAAACCTCAAGACGTCGTAATCGAACATGAGCTTTTTGCACGCACGGGCATTGGGGGCATTGCTGGTAAGCGCTGCACGCACCATAGCAGCAACAGAAGGAGCGCATTGCGCGAGCGCAGTATCGCTGCCCACGGCAGAGCCGGCAAGCGCCGTGGCAACGGCAGCAAACACCTTGCCGCAGTCCGTACCCAACAGCCTGAGCGCATCGTACAGCACCAGATCACACAGGAAGTACGCCAGGTCATCAGCATGCTGTGCGTCGAGACCGTCGCGCTGCCAGTCAGCCAGCATAGCGGAGTAAATCTTCACGTGCTCCAGCAGACGTGTCTCGTCGTCGTAGCGCATGGTGTCCATGAGCGAACCCTTGCGAGCCACGCGATAGTCGTACAACTTGTTCGAGATAAGCGCGGTCTTGTGCGAACGACCGTACACGGCAAAGTCGAAGACCTGGTCCTCGCCATACTTAACGGTTTCGTCGAACACGATCCCGTTGCCCAGCAAGAAGTCGCGCTTGCAGGCGGTGCGCCATGCAAAGGGACGAGACGCTTCCTTAAACAGCAGGTCGGAGCTATAGCCCTCAAACGACACATCGCGCGGGCTAAGCACATAGTTAAGCCACGGATACCCCGCCTCCAGCGGATACGGGTTCGCGCCAAAGGTCAACACGTCGCAGTCCTCGCGCTCAAAGGCATCGACGATCACGCGGCATGCATCGGGCGTAAAGCGGTCGTCGGAATCCAAGAACGCGACAATAGGCGCCGTGGACGCGGCGATGCCTGCATTGCGCGCGCTCGACAGGCCCCCGTTCTCTTTATCGACCAACGTAAAGCGCGCGTCCTTTTCGCAATAGGCAGCCGCAATATCGCGCGAACCGTCCGGCGAGCCATCGTTGACCAGCACGCCTTCCCAATCGGGCATGTCCTGCGCAAGCAGGGAGTCCAGGCACCAGGCCAGGCACTCCTCCACCTTATAGATGGGAACGACAACGGAAATCTTGGGGGTAGTCATAGCCAAGTGCTCCTACTGTGCGGCCGGCACGTCATCGGGATGCGGATTATCGCCGTAGGTGCGCTGATACGTCAGCACGCGCCAGACCAGCGGCAGGCCGCCAATCTTAAAGTAGTGCTTAAACGTATTGAGCTTGCCGGGCTTCTTAAAGTCAAAGCGCGAATCGATATAAGCACGGGGCGACTTGACCATCAGGCGCAAGTCGGTCTCGCCGCGCGGATCGAACAGCGACAGATCAAAGCGACCGGCATCCCAATCGGCCTTGAGCTCGGGCGAAGCCTTCTCCCAAAACTGCTCGCGCAGCTCATCGACCAGACGCTCGTCATTCCAGCGATACGTATCGACCTTCATGCGCATTAAAATGCCCTGGAGCTGAACCTTGAGCTCGGGACGTTCATCCAAAAAACGTTGCATCTCGGCATATTCGTCGCACACGCAAAACACCTTGTTGGGCGAATTAACAGAGCTCTTCTCATTGTCCTGGCGATAGCACAGGATGGGGTCCGCAATAAACGCGGCACGCTCGGCGCACGCCCAGACCTTAAAGTTAAAGCCTGCGTCCTGATACGAGGCGCCCGGCGTGGGAAGGAACCGAATCTGATTGTCGTTGAGGAACTCGCGCCGATAGATGGCAGACCAAATGGAAGGTTTGCGGTAGAAGATGCCAGGGCGATCGACGGGGCGATACGCGGCGCCCGTCATATGCTCATCGATAATCCCAAACAGCTCACGGCGCTCACTGGGCGCGGACCAATACAGGTAAAAGTCGCCCTTTACCACATCGGCATGCTCAGCATCGGCCTTGGCAACCAGCTTTTGGAGCGAATCCTCAAACATAAAGTCGTCGGACTCAAGGATGCCCACGTACTCGCCGCGCGCCATCTCCAGGCCGCGGTTCATCGAGTCACCGTAGCCGCTGTTGGCCTTGTCGATCATCTTCACACGGGGGTCGCGCTCCATGTACTCGCGGATGATATCCGGCGAGCTATCGGTGGAACCGTCATTGATACAGATGATCTCGATGTCCTTAAGCGTCTGCGCCACGGCGGAATCGAGGCACTCGCACAGGTAGCGTTCGACATTGCAAATGGGGACAAGCAGCGAAACTTTAGGGGTATCAGAGTTCTGCAAGAGAACCTCCTGTTGAGTAGCGTGTAACAGGGTTATTTTAACAGCCGAGTTGCGGCGAGCGGCAGCGCTTGGAATTAGATAAAGCGCTCCAGGCAGGCTTTGAGACCGCGAGTCGAAAGATAGAACAGCGTGGCGTCTGCCATCGAAACGCCCGAGGTCGCCGCAACGAGCTTGTGGGCAACACGGCGAACGGCGCCCTTAGCAGGCATATCTGCCCAGTCCGTTCCCAAAAACGTCGCGAGGTCCATGTTGACGCGAGCCGCCACGCGATGGAAGTCATCGGCATCCAAGCGCGCCAGGTCGAACACAGTTAGGTCCAAAAACCAAGTTATCAGCTCGCCGGGGCACAGGTCTAAAAGACCGTAGGCCGCCCAGTCCTCCAAGACCTCCTCGAGCATCCTCATGTGGGCGTCAAGCTTTTTGGCGCGAGCCTCGGCACTGTTGAACTCGTGCGTCGCCGATTCACTCTCCATCACGTAGTGGTAGAACTTGTCCGGCATGACGACGGTCTTGCGGGCAAGCGCATAAGCCGCAAATTGGAAGACGACGTCCTCGCCCAAAGCCAAACCGGGGGCGAAGCGAATGCCTTCGCGATTGAGCAGCTCGCGCGAAAAAGCCGCACGGCAGGCATAGGGCTGCGCATTCGAATGGAACAGTAGTTGGGGATCACGGGCGCCGAAGGTACCAGCTTTGGGGCTCATGAGTTGCTGGACGCGTTTGGGGGCAGCATCGGCAGGTTCACAGACGCCGCCAAAAACGGCGGCCTCGGCATCCGCAGACTCCATGACATGCAACACGCGCTCGACCGTCTGGGCATCGATGTAATCGTCGGCGTCCACAAAAAAGACGGTCTCGCCCTCGGCGGCATCGATGCCGGCGTTTCGAGCGCACGAGACACCCTCGTTTTTCTGGTCAATCACCAGCACACGTCCGTCGGTCTGTGCCATTTGATGCAAGACGCTCAGGGAATCATCAGTCGATCCGTCATTGACACAAACGACCTGAATCGAGCGCTCGGACTGTGCCAACAGCGAGTCGAGGCATCGCTGAATCGAGCGTGCCGAGTTGTATACGGGAACGACGATGGTCGCTTTGGGGGTCGAAGCCTCTCCCATGTCGACCTACCCCCTCAGCGATTCGATGAGGAAGGCGGCGACCACGCCTGGGCCTCCAACCGAGGCGTAGTATTTGGCGCGTCCCAGGGCGCCGTCCGTCGCAAAGTGTGGGTGCTCGTCCACCCAAGCTTCAGGGTCTTTGAGGATCGCAGCAAGATTCGCGCGCTTCCACGGCTTAAGGTCGTCCAGCGAAAAGTCTCCTGCGTCCAAGGAGGCCTGGAACTCCTTGGTCATCTGGACCAGGAACTCTTTATAGAACTTAGGCGCCAGGCGCACGTAGTTCCACATGTACGAATCGTACTTAATAAGTTGATTGAACTTGAGCATGCGCGCGACGTCATCACTTGCGTGATTGCGAGCGTAATCCTCTCGGATCCAGCGCTCGATCTCGGCATATTCGGCATTGACGCAAAAGACCTTGGCCGAAGAATTGACCGAGGAGTTCTCGTTGTCCTGGCGATACGAAAGTACGGCATCGTGCAGGTAAACGGCCTTGTCGGCGCACGCGATCACCTTAAAGGCAAACGACGTGTCCTGGAAAGAGGCACCCGGGGTCGGCAAGAACTTGATGCCGTTGCGCTCAAGAAAATCGCGACGGTAGACGGCCGACCAAATCGAGGGCTTTTGCTTAAAGAACTGTGTCGTGTCGCTTGGGTGCACCGGTTTGCCGCAGTCTTTGGGCTTAAACATCTCGTGCAGCGAGCGGCGCTCCTCGGGCTTGGACCAGTAGAAGTCAAAGTTCGCCTTCGCAAAGTCGGCATTGCAGCCCTCGGCCGCCGACACAAGCTTCTCCAGCGCGTCGGGCGCCATAAAGTCATCGGACTCCAAGATACCCACGTACTCGCCGCGTGCCATCTCCAGGCCGCGGTTCATCGAGTCGCCGTAGCCGCTGTTGGCCTTGTCGATCATCTTGACGCGCCCATCGCGCTCCATATACTCGCGGATAATCGCCGGCGAGTTATCGGTCGACCCGTCGTTAATGCAGATGATCTCAATATCCTTGAGCGTCTGCGCCAGGGCGGAATCAAGACACTCGCGCAGGTAGCGCTGAACATTGTAAATGGGAATAAGCAGCGACAGAACAGGGCTGCCAGAGGCGTTAGTAGACAAATGTGCTCCTTAGGAAATACCTGTCGTTTCATGGTATCAAAGGGCCAGCGCGCCAGCGGGCGTTTATATAATCTATGGAGCTCGCAGAGGCAAACCGATAAGAAAGGACGTCATGCAGCCCAAAGCCGCACGCAACATACCCATCGAAGCACTGCGTTTGGTTGCGGTCGCCGGCATCGCGGTGTTCCACACCTTTCAGTGGACCTTCCAAGCCGCCTGCGTCGGCGCCGTAGAATATGCCCCACTTGCGATGTCCCCCTATTCCGGCGTGCTCGGTTTTATTAACTTGCTGGGCTGCTGGGCCAACGAGGTCTTCTTTATGATCTCGGGCTATTTTCTCATCGCTTCGGCCGCGCGTGCTTGGGACGGTGGAGCAACGTGGAAGTCGCAAATGCAACGGGCGGCGCAGCGCCTTGGCAAGGTCATCTTGCCTACTGCGTTTTATTGCCTCATGGCGCTCGCGTGGTCCACGGTCGTCTCACCCATTCCCGATGTCTCCCTGCACGCGCACTATTGGTACACGCTGGGGCTTGAGTTTATCTGGGTCTATGCCGCCACGGTCTTCATGGCGCCGCTGTTTGGCCTGGCCAAGAGTCGACTCTCTAAGAGGAGCTACACGGCAGCGGTCATCGTCGTTGGAATCCTCGCATTTGTTGTTAACGGGTATTTAGCCGCCATGAGTGCGACAAGCGCCGGCGAGTTTTCTTGGCTCCAGAAGTCCATGAGCGCTACCACGTACGTAGTCGCATTTTTGATCGGCGGGCTGCTCCGCGACATTACCGATGTCATGGATTCGGACAGGGCGGGCGCCTTAGGCATGCGGTCGCTCGCAGCGGTTTTGGTGCTCACCACCATCCTGGAAGGCAAACTCTCCTTCACCGGCAACCTCACAGCAATGGCAGCCCTCTCCTACAAATCGACCTCGTTGATCTCGTTTGTCCTCGCTGCCACCTCCCTGCTCTTTGCGGCTACCCGACGCAGCGCCTCGGACAATCCACGAGCCGCAGGCGTCATCGTCACCCTTTCGACCGCCACGCTCGGTTTCTATGTGATGCAGTCGCTCACCAGTAGCCTGTGGCGTCCCGTCTTCAATACGTTGCTCGCAAACATACTGGTCAGCCAAAACAGCCCGGCAGCTATATGCATCGTCACGGGTACCGTCATTAGCATCGTCTTTGCCTTAGTGCTCCTCATCATCGACGCAGCTAGAAGCCTTATCGCTCGCAAGCTCAAGCGACAATAGACACGCTGCCGTAAGACGCTAAAGCCGCTACAGCCGTGGCAGGTTCCTGCGTTTTATTCAAAGCTTGCCGCCAAGGTGCGCCGAGCCTTTACAATAGGACAGTCCCAAGGACGTATTCGATAGCTTCCGCGCAGCACTCGCCCGCCGCGCGTGAAAGGATATATTGCCCCATGCCTTCAACCCTTCCCGCTCCCATCGACAAGCTCGCCATCGTCGTCGTTACGTACAAGCGCCAGGAACTCCTGGCCAACTTGTTCGACTCCATGACCGAGCTCACGGCAACGCCCTGGCGCATCGTGATTGTCGATAACGAGAATTCGCGCGAGACCGAGGCCATGTGCACCGCATTTAACGAGCGCCTGGCCAACCTGTGGGGCATCGACACCGAGCAGCCCGACGCGCAGGGCGGCACCGACCGTGTCATCTACGCCCCGCAGCTCAAAAACGGCGGCGGTGCGGGCGGCTTCTCCGCCGGCACTAAATGCGCCTACGACCTGGGCGCTCAGTGGTTCTGGGTGATGGAC
>JAXJLC010000326.1:0-4026 GCA_036297365.1 Collinsella sp. | reverse complement strand
CTTACCGCGCACGTGCACGGCGGCAAGACCAATGGCGAGGGTCTGCGGCGAGATCATCTTGCCGGCGGCAACGCCAAGCGCGTTCAGCGCAACCATCCAGTAGTCACTCACGCCCAGCGCGATGGCAGCCTGGCTCTGGATGGGGCCAAACAGCATGCCCGAGGACGTGCCCGAACCGGTCACGAAAGCACCGACCGCACCAATCCACGGAGCCAGAATCGGGTACAGACCGCCAGCGACCGCAATGCAAAATGCGCTGATCGACGAAATCATGCCGGCATAGCCCATCACCTTGGCGCAGCCCAGCACCGAAAGCATGGTGATAACCGTCGGCATCATCTGCTTCACAGTCGCGGCCAGCACCTCGCCCATCATGCGCGGCGAAGCGCCCTGAATGGCACCGCCGACAAACGCCGCCAGGAAAATCCAGACGCCTGGCGTGTTGATCCACGAAAACGTAAGCATACCGGGATTCTCACCGCAATACACCTGCACATGGCTCGCAAACGGCGCGAGCGCAGCATGTACAGCGGGCACCAGGTTGGACGTACCCAGCAGCAGTACAAAAATTAGAATGAAGCACGACCAGGCCGAAAGCGCCGATTTAACGGTGAGCTGTTCGCCGGCCTCGATATTCATATGGAAGCGTGCGTCCAGATGCCCCGACTTCTCGGCACGCATGACAAGCGCAGCTGTCAGCGCGAGCGAAACGATGGATCCTACGACCACGGCCAGCTCGGGGCCCACAAACATGGCAACGACCAGAGCCGCGCCGACAAACGACACGCCGGAGAGCAACGCCACGCCGGCAACACCGTGCAGACGCTCGCCCACACTCGCGGCATTGCCCTGGTCATCGGCAACACGGCCCGCAACCAGCACAATAAATAGCGGCATCACCACAAAGAACGGTGCGAGCTGCACCAGCTGAACGGTCGCTAGGTGAAGGGAATCCAAACCCACCAGGTCGGCAACGGACACCGTGGGGATGCCGATGGAGCCGTAGGGCGTGGGCACGCCGTTGGCCAGCAGGCAGATGAGCACGGCAGGCACGGCCTCAAAGCCCAGGCCCGCGAGCATGCCGGCGGGAATGGCGACAGCGGTACCGAAGCCGGCCATGCCCTCCATAAAGCCACCGAAGCACCAAGCCACGAGCAGCGCCAGCAGACGGCGGTCGCTGCTGATGGAGGTGATCATGCTGCCGATCACGTCCATGGCGCCCGTACGAACGCACAGGTTATACGTGAACACCGCGGCGATGATCACCAGGACGATGGGCCACAGAGCCATCAAAAAACCTTCGAGCGAGGCGGTCGCGATCTGCGCTGCCGGCAGGTGCCACCATGCGAAGGCAAGCAAGCACGAAAGGACAAACGATCCGATAGCGGCCTTCCAAGCTGGCCATTTAAAGCACAGCAGCATCACGACCAGCCAAATAATCGGCACAAGAGCCAGTAAGAATGCGGCGACGTCCATAGGTAGAAGCTCCTTGGTACCGCGTGGGCGGCATCGGGGGTGTCACAAAACTTCAACAGGATACCGCACGTTTACCGACAAATTACAGCCGCCCGCCGAAATTATTGAACAATCCGTTCAAAAACACGAACGAACACCGTCGCGTCTATACTAAAGCGCAGCAATAGAAAGGACTCCGCTTTGAGTATCACGCCCCTCGATAGCATTCGCCGCGCCATCGCCCGCCGCAACGGCACCTCCAACCCCGCTGCATCGAAGGACGGCGCCGCGAAGGCCCAGGGCGGCCGCATCGAGAACGGCCTGTTCCCCGCCTCCCACACGGCCGAAGAGCTCGCGCGCATCCAGGAGCTGAGCCAGCGCAACGCCGGCGGACCCGATAGCAGCCAAGCCACACGTCGCCGGCGCGAACGCGATCGGGAGCCCGGCCCCGTCCGCCGCATGGTCAACGCTTGGTGGAACCGTCTGCTCGGCGCCGTCTACGGCGGCGGCTTCTCCATGCAGGAAGCGGAATACGAGGAGCACGCCACCAGCCGCGACTATCTTTGGAACACCCTCGGCACCGCCGTGTGGGGCCTGGCGTTTCCGTTGCTCACCATCGTGTCTACGCAGCTCGTGGGCGCCGAAGAAGCAGGCAAATTCTCCATCGCCTTTGTCACCGGCACGCTCATCATGATCGCGTGCAACTACGGCGTGCGCAATTTCCAGGTCTCAGACATCGACGAAAAGACGTCCTTTGCCTCCTACCAGCTCAACCGCTGGCTTTGTGGAGCGCTCGCCCTAGGCTGCGGCCTCATGTACAGCAGCGCCCGCGGCTATGATGCGCAGATGGCGACGATCGGCCTGGGCGTCTACCTCTATAAGGTGATCGACGGCATCGCCGACGTGTACGAGGGCCGCCTGCAGCAGGCCGACAAACTCTACTTGGCTGGAATGAGCCAAACGCTACGCTCCGTCGGCGTCATCGCGGTCTTTAGCGTGGCGCTGTTCCTCACGCGCAGCATGCCCATCGCGGCCATGGTCATGGGTGTCACCGCGATCGCCTCGCTCGTGCTGGTCACCGCGCCGCTTGCCCTGCTCGAGACCGAAAAATCGCGCCGCGTGAGCCTGCGCGAGGTCGGCCACCTGTTTGTCCAGTGCGCCCCGCTCTTTGGTGCACTGTTCCTGTTCAACCTAATTGAGAGCATGCCCAAGTTTGTGATGGAAGGCACGCTGGCATACAAATATCAGCTGTACTTTAATGCCCTGTTCTTTCCGGCGCAGGCTATTTTGCTGAGCATTGGATTTATCTATAAACCGCAGCTTCTGCGCTTGTCGAGCATTTGGGCTAATCCTCGCAAGCGTCGTCGCTTTGACCTGATTATTGTTGCCGTTATGGCGCTGATCGTAGTCATCACCGGCGTGTGCGCCGCATTTATGGCAGGTCCCGGTATTCCCCTCATGAGCTTTATGTACGGCCTCAGCTTTGAACGCTACCGTACGCTGGCGCTGCTGATGGTCGTCGCCGGCGGCGTCACCGCGGCCATCGACTTTATCTACGCCATCATCACGGTGCTGCGCCACGCTAGAGACGTCACCAAGATCTACCTGATCTGCTTCGCCGCAAGCGTGGTGCTGCCGGTGATCCTGATTAAGCTGCTGGGTCTGATGGGCGCTATCGTGAGCTATCTAGCCATCATGGCCCTACTCCTGGTGCTGCTGATAATCGAGTACGCCCACATCCGCCAACGCATAGAGAGGGACCGGAATCCGTACGGCGCCTAATTGCGGCGATGGGAGAAGCTAATTTGCGGTGGAATCACCCCGGCTGGAGTCTCGTTGCGGACACGCAAAACTAAGTGAGTAGACTTTTACCGAATCTCCGACCACACCAACAGAGCACAAGTCTGTGAGCGTCGGTTTTATTGAGGCAAATATGTTGGGTGCTCGGCATTTCCAAAAAAGTCTACTCACTTAGCCAGCGGGCAGCCAAATGATTATTTAATCCCCGTCCCAGAGAAATCAATTAGCGGGCAGAAGGGCAAAAGTAGTCAAAAAAGCCCCGTCCCAAATTAGCTACCCCTTGCACCGATTATTCGCCCGGGTTGATGTTCGCGTAGAACTCCGCCCCGTCGTCCAGGCGCAGGATGCCCACGCGACCGAACTCGGAGCCGGTGGCGGCAGCGCAGTCGATGTCGATGCGATCGGGCACACCGGCGGCATCCTCGCCGCCCAGGCGCACGATCTGCCCGCGGCCCGACTCCTCATCGAGCCCCGCAAGACCACCGACCTCGCAATAACGCCCGAGCGACACCGTTGGCGTGTGACCGCTCACCACGACCGGACCCTTGCCCTCGGCAGAAAGCAGCCCGGTCGGCACATCCCAATAGCCGTGACGAATCCACAGCAGGTCATCGGACGACTGCACTGCGAGCATCTGCTGCAGCAGCTCGCGATCAGCACCCACCGCTCCGACGCCATCGGCACAATCGACACCATGCTCAAGCAAAAACGCGCGCGCCGCCTTCATCTCGATTCCAGCATGTACCAGCAGATACGGGCGCTCCTCGGTCT
>JAXJLC010000325.1:0-1559 GCA_036297365.1 Collinsella sp. | reverse complement strand
GTTCACGTGTAAGCCTTTCGGTTAGCTAATTCCCACAAACATGCAGCCCGAGGTGGCGCCGCGCAGGCGGGCGGCGGGCTTGCGGCCGGCCTGTGCTGCTTCGACGGCACGACGGACGCGGGCGACGGCACGGCCCACCTCATCTGTCTCGAGCAGCGTTCCGTCTACCATGAGACGACGCACGCCGGCATCGAGCAGCTGAGGAACCTGCGGCGTGAGGTCGATGGGGTAGGCGTCGTACAGGCGAGAGCGGCCATGGATGTCGGTGCGTACGGGCATGACCTTGCCGTCGATATTCTTGAGTGACAGCTTGCGGGCGCGCAGGCGGCAGTTAGCGCAATCGTGGATGCAGCCATTGGCCACCTGCAGGATGCAGTGCTCACTCGTCATAACGCGCGGGCGGCCGAACACAGTGATGCCCAGGGCTGCGGGCGCGGCGGTGCCAAGCGAGACGATCTCGTCGAGCGTGATCTCGGGCGAGAGCCAAAACGCACCGGCTCCGCGCTCGGCAAGTGCCTCCATGCAGGGCGTGTTATGCACCGGCAGGCAAGAGCGAATCTCGGCCGTGGCGCCGGCATGAGCGGCTACGGCGAGCTCGGAGATATTGCCGACGGCGACGGTGGCTCCGGCATTGATCCAAGGATCGACGCGCTCGTGGTCGACGGCGCGGCAGACCTCGTCGAGTACGGGCACGATACCCTGCTCAAATGCATCGGCAGGGGAGAGTCCGACAGCCTCGAGCGCGTCGGTGGTCATATAGATGCGCGTTGCACCCTCCGCGCGGGCTGCCTCGGCGGCCTCGAGCGAGGTGACGGTGGCGCAGATCTGCGGCTCGTCGCGGTAGTGCTTGGGCATGGGGCGCGTACATTTGTCGAGCACCGGCAACTCGAGCGTTTTTGCGCGCTCCTCGTACGGTGCCAGAATGGCCTCTTCCAGCGCCTTACAAGCGGCGGCGCGCACCTTGTGCACGGCGGAGAAGCCCATGCCGCAGCCCTCATCGAGCGCCACATCAAAGCTCACGGCCTCAAAGGGAGAGGAGCCCATGCGCCCGACGTGCTCAACCAGATCGGATGCCTCGACGGCGCGGGTCTTGGCGGCCTCGACGGTGAAGCCCGTGGCGGTGGCGGTGAGCGCGGGGTTGTCACAGCAGGTGAGTGTGACAGTAAACGGCTCGCCCAGGCGCGCCACGACGGACACGTCAACAGCTCGGCGGCGCAGCACATCGCGCTTGAGCGCGGCGCCGGCGGCGTCAATGGCGCTCTGGCTTCGAATCACGCGCACGCGGCAGCCCTCGGGCATGCTACGGGGCACGCGGCACTCAATGATGTCACCGGCGGCGGCATCATCGGCGGCAATGGTGGTCAGGAACTGGTCAAACTCGTTATCGTGGCGAAGCTCCAGCAGGTCGCCTTTGCCCACGGGCTCAAACAGCTCAATGCGGGCGATGGCGGCGCGGCGACGGCGGTCGTCGGACTTGAGGCCGCGCACATCGCGGTTGGCCGGGCGGCTGCCCAGCACCGTGCCCACGATCTGGCCGCGGTTGTTGGAACGCTCATAGC
>JAXJLC010000324.1:0-9604 GCA_036297365.1 Collinsella sp. | reverse complement strand
GACCGGCCAGATCCATCGAAAGGATCCAGTCACCGTTGTGCACGATGGTGGTCTTCTCGGGATCCAGGATCTTCATGGCCTGGCTCACGTAGGTCTCGGCATTGGCCTCGATCTGCTCCTGCGAAAGCTGCGGACGGGTGGAATTCTTGCCCGAAGGGTCGCCAATCAACGCGGTACCGTTGCCGATGATGAGGGTGACGTTGTGGCCCAGGTCCTGGAACTGACGCATCTTACGCAGCGGCACGGCGTGGCCCAGGTGCAGGTCGGGGCTGGTGGGGTCGACGCCGAGCTTGATGTTGAGGGGCTCGCCCTTCTCAAGCTTCTTGCGAAGGTCGGCCTCGGGAACGATCTGCGCGGCGCCCGAGGTGATGATACGCATTTGCTCGTCAACAGACAGCATTGGGTATCCTCCTTTTGCTATAGCACCCTCGCCGAAAACGGCGGTGCTGGAAGTCCATAAACTCTCTTATGATAACAAACTGACGCGACGCGGCACCTACGACAGGAAAATCCTCGTCCTGCCGCATGCGTCAATGGCAACTGGCAGACGTGTACCGTCACGCTCGACCAGATAGCGTGCCTGCCGACGACGCAAGCAGTCGCGGCAACGGACCTGTCCCGTCGCATCGGTGGCGCAGACGCCCTCGGCGGTCAGCAGGCAGTGCTCGCACACCATAAGCTCGGGACGGTCGGCGTCGACCGGACCCAAGACGCCGGATTCAGCAGCCAGTTCGGCAATACGCTCCGCATCATTGCCGAGCAACTCGGCCGGCAAGTACACCCGCCCCGCACCGAATCCGCGCAGCCAGGTAAGCGTGGCCCGATTCGCGCAGAACACCGGCACCGCCACGTCAAACGTCACGCCCAGCTCGCGAGCGATCGCCACCTGCCCCAGGTTGCGGCAGACGATGCGCCCGGCACGCTGCATCAGTGAGCGGGTCCGGCCAGCGTCACCCGTGCGGCACACCTCGTCAAGCACCACAACGGCGTCGGACAAATCGAGTTCTCCGCGCGGGTCGGCATCCATCAGTTGCCAAGCAAAAACCATGCGAGTGGGAACCGCGCACTCCACCAACTCCGTCGACGCACCGCCATCCACCGCAACGCCCTCAAAGGGCAGCACCTCAACGGCACGCGCAACAGGCGCAATCGCATCCGCCTCGGCCCGCATACGCTCCAACACTGCCGCCGTCTGATCCAACACGCCGGCGCTGCGAATCAGGTACACCTCGCAGCCCGTGTCCACCTTACGCTTGCAATGCACGACGACGCGCTTCCCCGCTGCGGCATCCACCGGGCAGGGCACCTGCGGCCAGCGCTTGGGCACATCGGGACGCGCGTCGACACCCGGATAAAACCGGATCTCGAGCATGTCACCTGCCGCCACGGCGGCGTCGAGCTCAACGGTCACCTCTTCGTGGCCCACAGCGACCAAGCGCCCCACGCGCACGCCCTGGTTAATCGCACGCTCAAAGCTCATCAGCTCGGCACCCGAACGCCCTCGCAGGTACGCATCGGTAAACCCACGGTTAAACGACCTTCCCAGCTCGCGCTCAAGCTCTTCCACGGCACCGGGATCCCACGCGCCGTCGCACAGCATATCGAGTGCCCGGCGCCACACCCGCACCACGTTGAATACGTAATCGGGGTTCTTCATGCGCCCCTCGATCTTGAGCGACGCCACGCCGGCATCTACAAGCTCGGGCAGATGCGCAATACCCAGATAGTCGCGCGGGCACAACAGGCGATCCCCTTCGACGGCGACAACGCTCTGCCCCGCCTCGTCCACCAGGTCGTACGCCAGACGGCACGGCTGCGTGCAGTCGCCGCGCATCGCCGAGCGCCCACGCCGCAGGGCCGAGAACTCGCACGCCCCCGAATAGCCGATGCAAATCGCACCGTGGCAGAATACCTCGATGGGCACGCCCGTGGCACATAGCGCCGCAATCTCGTCGACCGTCAGCTCGCGTGCCGTCGTCACGCGCTCGACCCCCAGCTCATCGGCGGCAAGCCGCACGGCGCCTTCGCTATGAACGCCCGCCTGCGTGGACAGGTGAATCTCGACCCCGGGAATCACCGTGCGCAGTACACAAGCCAGCCCGGCATCGGCGACAATCAGAGCATCGGCGCCCAGCTCCAGTGCATGAGCTCCCAACACCACCGCGTCGGACAGCTCATCGTCAAACACGAACACGTTGAGCGTCACGTACACACGCACGCCATGGGCATGCGCCACGGCACAACCGCGCGCAAACTCGTCATCCGTAAAGCCATGGGCGCTCACGCGGGCGTTAAAGCCGCCCAACCCCGCATAGATGGCATCGGCACCCGCGGCGATGGCCGCAAGCATCTGGTCGAGTCCGCCCGCCGGCGCCAGCAGCTCGGGCAGCGCCGCACCGGCAGCATCCAATCCAGTATCGTATTGTCCGCTCGGCCCCATCGTCCGAATCGCCATCGACAAACTCCTTACCAAGGTATGCATTCACTCTGAAAAATGCCGTCTTCCAGCATACACGAGGCCCCACGCGCCCCGTTTGGTTTATCGTGTAATAACTTATGTCCATCCTGCCCCGACGGCACATCCACCGTCCGGCACGACATACCTGGAGGTCAATATATGGGTCCTCGCCAACGACAGGGACGCAGCCGTTCAAAGACGCATGCCCTGCCCATAATCCTGCTCTCGTTTTTGGGCTTTCTGCTGATTGCGGGCGTGGCATTTGGCATCGGCATGGTCGGCAACGTCAACCGCTGGCTGTCCGATCTGCCCGACTACACCGACGCCAACGCGTATCTGGTGAGCGAGCCCACCGAGATCGTCGACTGCAACGGCAACAAGATCGCGAGCTTCTACACGCAAAACCGCAAGTCCATCACCAAGGACGAGGTCTCCCCCTACGTGCTGCAGGGCACCGTTGACGTCGAGGACGAGCGCTTCTACGAGCACGGCGGTATCGACCTGTGGGGTATCGCGCGTGCTGCGGTGGCAACCCTCGGCGGCGGGCACGAAGGCGCCTCGACTATCACCCAGCAGCTGGTGCGCAACACCATCCTGCAGGAGGAGCAGTTCGACTCGACCATCGAGCGTAAGGTGCGCGAGGCCTACATCGCCGTAAAGATGGAGGACATGTACTCCAAAGACGAGATCCTCATGATGTACCTCAACACCATCTATTACGGCCACGGCGCCTACGGCATCGAGGCCGCAGCCGAGACCTATCTGTCCAAGAGCGCCGCCGACCTCACCCTGAGCGAAGCCGCACTGTTGATCGGCCTTCCCAACTCGCCTTCGCAGTACGACCCCACGGTCAATCCCGATCTGGCACTGTCTCGCCGCAACAAGGTCCTCGACAACATGTTGCGCCTGGGCCACATTACGCAGGAGGAGCACGATGCCGCACAGGCCGAGCCCATCACCCTCAACGTGACCGAAATCTCGGGCAGTGGCGTCGACGTATACTCGCAGCCCTACTTTGTCGCCTATGTCAAGCAGCTGCTGGAGCAGGAGTTCTCGACCGACGTGCTCTTTAAGGGCGGTCTGACCGTCAAGACCACCATCGACCCCACGATGCAGCAGGTGGCAGAGAATGCCGTCCGCGAGCAGCTCGACACGCTCTCACTCGACGGCCTGGACATGGGCATGGTCGTCGTCGACCCCAAGACCGGCTACATCAAGTGCATGGTGGGCGGCTACGACTACAACGCCGACGAGAACCACGTAAACCATGCCACGGCCAAGCGTCCCGTCGGCTCCACCTTTAAGGCCTTTACGCTGGCAACTGCCATCCAAAACGGCATGAACCCCAACGTCACCCTCAACTGCAACTCGCCGCTCAAGGCCAAGGGCACTACGACCGAGGTCCAAAACTACGCCAACCATAGCTATGGCAACATCACGCTTAAGCAGGCAACGGCATACTCCTCCAACACCGGCTACATCCAGGTGGCGGAAGCCGTCGGCAACAGCAAGATCATCTCGCTCGTCAAAAAGCTCGGCATCGATCCCGCCAAGGACAACATCGAGGACGTTCCCGTCATGACGCTCGGCACCGGCTCGATCTCGCCGCTCGAGATGGCCGCCGCCTACGCGACGTTTGCCAACGGCGGCTACTATCGTCAGCTGATCGCCATCACCGAGATTGACTCTCGTACCGGTTCGGTGCTGTACCAGCACACCGACAATCCCTCACAGGTGCTTACCGAGGGCGAGGCCGCCGCGGTCACCGATGTTCTGTCCGGCGTCATGCAGGGCGGCGGTACGGGTGCTGCTGGTGCCCTGAGCGTCAACCAGCCCTATGCCGGCAAAACGGGCACCACCGACAACACCACTAACCTGTGGTTCTGCGGCTATACCCCGCAGCTGGCGTGCGCCCTGTGGACCGGCTATTCCGCGGGCGAGATCCCCATCCAAAAATACGGCACGGACCTGCTGGGCGACAGCACCAACCTGCCTGTCTTTAAGCGATTTATGAACACCGTTCTAACCGGTACCGAGCGCGAGGAGTTTGCGACCGGAACGGCGCCCACCTACAAGAACAACAGCGTCTGGAAGTTCTACGGCACCAACAACACCAAGAAGACGGAGAACGACGACAAGGACGAAAACGAGGACGAAGAGGAAACCACCACAACGACTACCACGACGACCACGACCACCGAGACCACGGGCGGCGACACCACCGGCGGCACCGGTACGACCGGTGGCTCGACGGGCGGCTCCACTGGTGGTTCGACCGGCGGCGATGGCGGCACGCCTACGCCTACGCCTACACCCACTCCCGACCCCTCGCCCACGCCTGACGATACGGTCGGCTAGAAATCATCCGGCCATAAGCAACAAGGCCCCCGAGCAGCTGATTAAACTGCTCGGGGCCTTTTTAGTTTAAAGCGACCTGATGGGCGGTCTTTATACCGGCAGACAAAAAAGGGGGCACCGACCAACGTCGATACCCCTTACAAGCCACTATGTCAGCGCGCACGGTGCCGAGCGCACGACCCGCACGCCTACTTGCGAGAATTGCTCAGCTTATTGATCAGCGCCTCGAGACGCTCGCCGTCCTCGGCCGTCTGGGCAATAACCAAAATCGTATCGTTGCCGGCAAGCGAGCCAAGCACATCGGGCAGCTCTGCCGCATCAACGGCGGCGGCGATGCCGGAAGCCGTGCCAGGCTGAGCCTTGATCATAACCAGATTATCGGTGCGCAGAACGCCCGTTACGAGCTCGGAAACCATACGCTGCAGATGCAGGTCCTCTGCCAGAACATAGATGCCCTCAGGGAGCTTACGCAGCCCCATATCGGCAATATCGCGAGAGACAGTCGCCTGCGTGCAATCAAAGCCCATAGCACGGAGCTCATCGACCAGCACGCGCTGCGTGCGGACGTCCTTATTGCGCACAATATCTCTAATGGCATCCTGGCGCCCATTGCGTTTTTTAGCCATACAAACCCTCACTCCAAAAGATGGCGGAGACAATCAATCAGTGATTGAATAGTTTAACGCTATTTGAAGGCTTTTGTGTATAAGAACGCATTTCGAAACAATTCTATGCAAGTTTGTTTCGAAATGAGCCGTTTAGGCGGTTTTTGCGCCCGTCCGGTTAAGAAAAGCTGCCAGATGCGTACACATCACGCATCGCGCGGGCTTGGCGCTGGCAATCGGCCCAAACAACAGACCGAGCCCCCGATGGTTATCCTTGAGCGCGGCGACCATCTGACGGGTTCGAGGCGCATCGAGCATATCACGCATGCGGGCGGAACGCTCGATTGACGACACCCCATGCGGGCTCAGACACAAATTCTCGATGCAGGCGACCAGACCGGCAAAGTAGAACATTTGGCTTGCCAGCTTGAGCCGACCACCGCTATCTGCTTCCGAGAGTGAGTCCGCAAGCTCGTCGAGCGCTCGGGTGTCATCGGATACCTTGGCATACATGGTGGGATCAAAGGCATCTGTAAGCTTAGGTGCCGCCGCGTGGAAACAAGCATCGCCGCAGCCGGACACGCATCGTGTCTGCGAAAGCGCGCATGCCATAAACCCAACTGTGCGAAACACCTTGTCGCACAAAAGGCATGCCTCAAACAGCGAGCGGGTGTACATCACGCCAGAGGTCTGAACGACTAGGCCGCCTAAAATCAACTGAGGCAGCCCGGCCACCATCGAAGATTTGCTATCAATGGAAATATGAGCAACATCCAAGACGCGCGAATGGCGCTCTCGATGTGCATCATAGCGGTCGAGCGACACCGTGGGGAGCACTATGTCTGCCGTAGTATCGCACGCGATATCGACCATCTTGGAAAGGGACTGCGGAGCAAACCACTCATCGGCGTTCATAGCGATGATTTGAGAGCCGCGCGAGGCAGCAAAACCGGCACGAAGACAAGCACCGCGCTTCGCGTCCTCGACGTCAATCAAATCAATATGGATGTCCCTGTCGGCAGCAACTTGAAGCGAATGGCGCACACCGGGCGCAGCATCGCGGCAGACAACGACAATCTGCAAATCGTAGAGGTCTTGGTTCTGGACGCTCTCGAGCGCGCGCATCGCATAGCTGGGCGAACCCTCAACAATAAGGATCACCGAAAGTCGCGGATGCGAACCACGTCGAACCAAGTTTTCCGTCCTCTCGACAGCGCCAAATCAAACCGTCGTTCATGGTACACCCGGGCTATAAAAGCAACGAGCCGCCTAACATGTTGCACGCCAAGAACAGATGTTGCACACGTGCAGCTCACACATAGTATGTACCAGGCACGGACGCGCCGAGCACTGCCCTAGTCGAGCACAACGAGCTCGGCGGGATCGTAATCGACGCCCATAAACGTAAGGCCGCAGGCAGGCGCCGTGGGACCCGCAACGGTACGGTCGCAGGCATCAATGACCTCGCGCATCCACTCGGGATCGCGGCGATGCATGCCGATCTCCACGAGCGTGCCCACAATAGTGCGCACCATCGAATGTAAAAACGCATTGCCCTCGATGGTAAACGTCAGGATGTCCTCGCCAAACGCAACCTCATGGCCAAACTCGGCCCGCATCACGCAGCGGTGCGTAGGCTTGCCCACGGCAGAGGCGACCTTGCAAAAGCTCTTAAAGTCCTGCTCACCCAAAAGCCCGGGACAGGCCGCAGACATGGCCTCGACGTCCAAGGGATAGCGATGCCACCACACGGCACCACGGGACAGCACGGGGCGCGCATCGCGATCGGCAATACGGTACGTATACGTACGGGAACGCGCGTCAAAGCGTGCAGAAAAGCCCTTACGGGCCCTGTAGACCTCGTTTATGGCGATATCTTTAGGCAGCAGGGCATCCATAGCCCGCAGCCACCTACGGCGCGTAAGGGCGAGCTCAGCGTCCGTTACGGGCACGCTGATGTACTGAGCCACGGCATGCACGCCGGCATCGGTACGACCTGCGCACGTCAGATCGATCGGACGGCGAAGCAGCGTCTCGATGGCTCGACGCAGCTCACCCGCAACCGTCGTCTGTCCCGGCTGCTCGGCAAATCCGCTATACGACGAGCCATCATAGGCCACGCGAAATACGAGCGTGGCGTCAAGCTCGGGGGTCAAATTGAAATCAGACGGCGCAGTCATGGGCGCTCCCAACAAACAAGTAACGGTATCGCGACAAAAAAAGAGGGGTACGCGAACGTACCCCTCGAATATAGCCTATGCAGACGGAAAGTCTACTCAGCGGTCTCCTCAGCAGGAGCCTCCTCGACAGCCTCGACCTTCTTGGGAGCAGCGGCCTTCTTGGGGGCCGGAGCAGCCTTCTTGGCCTTAGGCGTGCAAGGCTCGGTGACGAGCTCCATGATAACGATGGGAGCGTTGTCGCCCTTGCGGTTGCCGAGCTTCATGATGCGGGTATAACCGCCGTTGCGGTCCTGCCACATGCCCTGGGCAGCCTTGTCGAAGATCTCGGCAACGAGCTGCTTATCGCCGAGCTTGGCGATAGCCAGACGACGAGAGTGCAGGTCGCCCTTCTTGGCCCAAGTGATGATCGGGTCGACGACCGAACGCAGTGCCTTAGCGCGGGTCTCGGTGGTCTTGATGCGGTCGTTCTCGAAGAGGGCCTTAGCAAGGCTCTTCTTCATGGCCTTGGTGTGGCTCGCATCGGTGCCGAGCTTCAGGCCCTTCTTAACGTTGTGACGCATGGTCTAGTTTCTCCTCAAATATGCGAAGCATTAAGCCTTCAGGCTCAGGCCCATGGACTCAAGCTTGTCCTTCACTTCCTCGATCGACTTAACACCGAAGTTACGGATGTTGAGCAGATCGTTCTCCGAGAACTCAACGAGCTGACGGACCGAGTGAATGCTGGCGCGCTTAAGGCAGTTGTAGGAACGGACGGAAAGGTCCAGATCCTCGATCTGCTTGTCCAGCTCAGCGTTGTCGTTGGTGACCTCGGGAGCGAAGATCGAAGCCTCCTCCTCGACCTCGGGGGTCTCGGCAAGGTTCATAAAGGCGGCCATATGCTGGTTGATGATATTGGCAGCCTGGACCACGGCGTCGCGCGGGGCAATGGAGCCGTTGGTCTCGATCTCGAGGACAAGGCGGTCGTAGTCGGTGTGCTGACCGACACGGCAAGCCTCAACGAGCTTGGCGCAACGGGAAACCGGCGAGTACAGCGAGTCGACGTGGATCACACCGATGGGATCGTTGTCGCGCTTGTTGGCCTCGCCAGAAACATAGCCGCGGCCATAGCCGATGCGCATGCTCATGGTGAGATGGCCACCCTCGGTGAGCGTAGCGATGTGCTGCTCGGGGTTAACCAGCTCAAACTCGGACGGAATAAAGAAGTCCGCACCGGTGACCTCGCAGGGGCCGTCAACCGAGATGGTGGCGGTCGCCTCGTCGGTCGTGCCGAGAGCCCTGAAGACAAGACCCTTGACATTCAGGACGATGTCGGTGACATCCTCGACCATGTTAGGGATGGTCATGAACTCGTGCTGCGCACCATCGATCTGAATAGCCTCGACGGCGGCACCCTCGAGCGAGGACAGAAGAACGCGACGAAGGGAGTTACCCAGCGTATCGCCGTAGCCACGCTCGAGCGGCTCGACGGAGACACGAGCAGACGTCTCGTTGATCTCTTCGACCTGAACCTGAGGCCTAATGAATTCTGACATGTATTACCTCCAGCCTCAGCAGCCCGGATGGACTACTTAGAGTAGAGCTCGACGATGAGCTGCTCGTTGATATCACCGCTGATCTGCTCACGCGTCGGCAGAGCGAGCACGTTACCAGACAGCTTCTCGATATCGACCTCGAGCCAGCCAGGGACCTCAAAACGCTCGGAGGAAATCAGGGCCTCCTTGATGGGGAGGAGGTCACGGAACTTCTCGCCGACAGCGACGACATCGCCGGCCTTGACGCGGTAGGACGGGATGTCCACGCGCTTGCCGTTCACGGTGAAGTGACCGTGACGGACGGACTGACGAGCCTCTTTGCGGGTGCGGGCGAAGCCAAGACGGAAGACGACGTTGTCGAGGCGAGACTCAAGGATGATCATGAGGTTCTCACCGGTGACGCCGTTCATCTTGCGGGCCTTGTTGAAGTAGCCGTGGAACTGCTTCTCCAGAACGCCATAGATGAACTTG
>JAXJLC010000323.1:0-13606 GCA_036297365.1 Collinsella sp. | reverse complement strand
GGTATCGGCGCGCTCCTCGACAAACGCAAAGAAGCGGCTGCCGACGCGCTTGGAGCGGCTCGGGACCACGGCCAGTAACACGCAAACCACCGCAAACAAGCCAAGGATTACGAGCGTTTGGATGCCAGTGCGAGCAGACAGCAGCACCGACATGGCGAGCACGGGACCGAGCTCGCCCCAAGTGCCATACGCGAGAATCGAGTCGCCCACACGCGTGCCGGTGAGCGAGCGCTCGCGCATGATGGGCACGAGCGTGCCGAGCGCCGTAGAAGTGAGGGCAAGCGTCACGGCGATACCGTCGAAATGACTGACCGAGAACCACGGGGTAAAGCGCACGGCAAGCCAGGCGATACCAAACGTGACGACCCACGTCGCCAAGCCGTAGCGCCCCTCGACACCCGTGATGCTCTTGGGGTCGATCTCAAAGCCGGCGAGCAGGAACAAAAAGGCCAGGCCGAGCTCGGACACCAGCGAGACCTCGGCATCTACATGGATGACGCCGAGCATATGGGGTCCCAGCACCGCACCGAACACGAGCAAAAAGACGGTCTCGGGAACGGGTTTTCCGGGAATCGCCGAGGCGATGAAGGGGCTTGCAAAGGCCACGAGCGCGATGATGGCGAGTGAAACGAATGCCATGTGATGCCTTTCTCTTGTTTGCGCATCACTGTAGCACCCTCGCCGTCCTCAGCGCGCCGCGAGCTGTCGTATCATAGTGAGGTTTACAAACATGTGGCTCAAGGCGACCGCAGGGCAGACCCCGCAAACCGACCGCTGCCGCATACCGTACCGTACGCCCAACCGATCAGGAAGGCAGGAACCAATGGTCTCTCGTATCTACGTGGAGAAGAAACCCGGGTTCGACGTCGAGGCTCAGCAGCTCAAGGGCGAGCTGACCGAGATTCTCGGCATCAAGGGCATCGAGGCCCTGAGGATCATCAACCGCTACGACGTCGAGGGCATCGACGAGGAGCTTTTCCGCTCCTGCGTGCCGACCGTCCTTAGCGAGCCCCAGGTCGATGTGACCTACGACGAGCTCCCCGCAAGCGATGGCGCCGTCTTTGCCGTCGAATTCCTGCCTGGCCAGTTTGACCAGCGCGCCGACTCCGCCAGCGAGTGCGTGCAGCTCATCAGCCAGGGCGAGCGCCCCGCCGTGCGCTCCGCCAAGGTCTATATGATCTCGGGCACTCTGGACGAAGCCGCCATCGAGGCCATCAAGCACTACGTGGTGAACCCCGTCGAGGCGCGCATCGCCTCGCTCGACCTGCCCGAGACGCTGTACATGGAGACCCCCGAGCCCCAGCCCGTCGAGGTGCTCGACGGCTTCCGCGAGCTCGATGAGGCCGGCCTTGCCGCCTTTATCTCCGAGCGCGGTCTTGCCATGGACGAGGCGGACATCGCCTTCTGCCAGCAGTACTTCCGCGATGAGGATCGCGACCCCACCATCACCGAGATCCGCGTGATCGACACCTACTGGTCCGATCACTGCCGCCACACCACCTTCGGCACCGTCCTAGACGACGTGACGATCGACGACGCCGTGGTGCAGCAGGCCTTCGACCGCTACATGGAGATGCGCCACGAGCTCGGTCGCGACGCCAAGCCCGTCTGCCTCATGGACATGGGCACCATCGGCGCCAAGTACCTTAAGAAGACCGGCGTCATGACCGATGTCGACGAGTCCGAGGAGATCAACGCCTGCACCGTCAAGGTGAAGGTCGATGTCGACGGCGAGGACCAGGACTGGTTGTTCCTGTTTAAGAACGAGACCCACAACCACCCGACCGAGATCGAGCCCTTCGGCGGTGCCGCCACCTGCGTGGGCGGCGCCATCCGCGACCCGCTCTCGGGCCGCAGCTACGTGTACCAGGCCATGCGTGTCACCGGTGCCGGCGACCCCACCGTCCCCGTGTCCGAGACGCTCGAGGGCAAGCTGCCGCAGCGCAAGCTCGTAACCACCGCTGCCGCCGGCTACTCCAGCTACGGCAACCAGATCGGCCTTGCCACCGGCCAGGTCAACGAGCTCTATCACCCCGGCTACGTGGCCAAGCGCATGGAGGTCGGCGCCGTCGTGGGCGCTACCCCGGCAAACCACGTGCGCCGCGAGTGCCCCGCCCCCACCGACAAGATCATCCTGCTGGGCGGCCGCACCGGCCGTGACGGCATCGGCGGTGCCACCGGCTCCTCCAAGACCCAGAACACCGAGTCCATCGAGACCTCGGGTGCCGAGGTCCAGAAGGGCAACGCCCCGGTCGAGCGCAAGCTGCAGCGCCTCTTCCGCCGCGGCGACGCCTGCCGCCTGATCAAGCGTTGCAACGACTTTGGCGCCGGCGGCGTCTCGGTCGCCGTGGGCGAGCTTGCCGACGGCCTGTATGTCGACCTGGACACCGTGACCAAGAAGTACGACGGCCTGGACGGCACCGAGCTCGCCATTTCCGAGTCCCAGGAGCGCATGGCCTGCGCCGTCGCCGACGGTGACGTCGAGGAGTTCATGGGCTACGCCGCCGAGGAAAACCTGGAGGCGACCGTTATCGCCGAGGTTACCGCCGAGCCGCGCATGCGCATGGCCTGGAACGGTGTCGCCATCGTCGACCTATCCCGCGAGTTCCTCAACTCCAACGGCGCGCCCAAGCACCAGGTCGCCCACGTGTGCGCCCGCAGCGTGTGGCAGCCCAGCTGGGCCGGCACCACGCTTGCCGAGCGCATGACCTCGCTTGTCACCGACCTCAACGTTACCTCCAACAAGGGCCTTTCCGAGCGCTTCGACTCCACCATCGGTGCCGCAACCGTGCTTATGCCTTTTGGCGGCAAGACGCAGCTCACCCCGAGCTCGGCCATGGTCGCCAAGTTCCCCGTGGACGGCGAGACCACCACGGCAAGCGCCATGGCATGGGGCTTCAACCCCTATCTGATGGAGGCCGACCAGTTTGCGGGCGCCTATCTGTCCGTGGTCGAGTCCATCGCCAAACTTGTGGCTGCCGGCTTTGAGCACAAACGCGCCCATCTCTCCTTCCAGGAGTACTTCGAGCGTCTGCGCACCGAGGCCGAGCGCTGGGGCAAGCCCACAGCAGCCGTCCTGGGCGCCCTCATGGCCCAAGTCGACCTGGGTGCCGGCGCCATCGGCGGCAAGGACTCCATGAGCGGCTCGTTTGAGGACGAGGCCGGCGAGCTCAACGTTCCGCCGACTCTGATCAGCTTCGCTGTTGCCGTGGGCCGCGCGGCGCGCGCCGTCTCCCCTGAGTTCAAGGGCCTGACGCACCGCGTCGTCCGCATCGCCCCCGCCACCTACGGCGAGGACTACCGCCCCGACGCCCAGCAGCTGCTCGCCGCGTTTGACGCCGTCGAGGCGCTCACTGCTACCGGCGACGCCCTGGCCGTCTCCACGCCCGGCTACGGCTGTGGCGCCGAGAGCCTCTTTAAGATGTGCGTCGGCAACCAGATCGGCATCGAGCTTGCCGAGGATGTGGACGTGGAGAGCCTCTTCACCCCGCTCTACGGCAGCTTTATCGTCGAGCTCGCCGAGGACGCCGAGCTGCCCGAGGTCGCCGACGGCGTTGTCGTCGAGCCCCTGGGTACCACCGTCGAGGGCTATGTCATCGACACCGGCTCCGAGGTCATCGAGCTCGCCGAGCTCCAGGAGGCCTGGGAGAGCGGCATCGAGGGCGTCTTCGCCTACCGCAGCGCCGGCGAGACCCCCGAGGTCGAGACCATCGACTTCCGCGCCAAGGATATCCACGTGTACGGCGGCGCCAAGATCGCCCGCCCGCGCGTGATCATCCCCGTGTTCCCCGGCAACAACTGCGAGTACGACAGCGCCCGCGCCTTCCGTGCCGCCGGTGCCAAGGCCGACACCTTCGTGATCAACAACCTCACGCCCGAGGCCGTCGCCGAGAGCACCCACGAGCTTGCCCGCCGCATCCGTGCAAGCCAGATCGTCATGATCCCCGGCGGCTTCTCGGGCGGCGACGAACCCGACGGCTCTGCCAAGTTCATCACGGCGTTCTTCCGTGCTCCCGAGGTCACCGAGGCAGTCCGCGACCTGCTCAAGGCCCGCGACGGCCTGATGTTGGGC
This sequence comes from Collinsella sp., assembly GCA_036297365.1. Lineage (GTDB taxonomy): Bacteria > Actinomycetota > Coriobacteriia > Coriobacteriales > Coriobacteriaceae > Collinsella. The sequence continues at coordinate 9,534 of JAXJLC010000323.1, read as the reverse complement.
ATCTGCAACGGCTTCCAGGCTCTGGTCAAGCTCGGCCTGGTGCCCTACGGTGACATCGTCGACGCCACGCCCGATGCGCCCACGCTGACGTTCAACACCATCGGTCGCCATCAGAGCCGCCTGGTGCGCACCCGCATCTCGTCCAACCTGTCCCCATGGCTGTCGCAGTGCAGCCTGGACGACCCCTACACCGTCGCCATCAGCCACGGCGAGGGCCGCTTTGTCGCCAATGACGAAGTACTCGCCCAGCTGATCGCCAACGGCCAGGTCGCCACGCAGTACGTGGGCGAGGACGGCAAGCCCAGCATGGATCTTTCCGTCAACCCCAACGGCTCCGCACTCGCCATTGAGGGCATCACGAGCCCCGACGGCCGCGTCCTAGGCAAGATGGGCCATGCCGAGCGTTGCGGCGACAACCTGTACCGCAACGTGCCCGAGCATGTCCCCGGCGACAAGTTCATGCCGATCTTTGAGAGCGGCGTAGCCTACTTCGCTTAATACGTTCCCATCGGGTACAATCCCCTCGGGTAACAACACCCGCCACCGACGCATCCGGTGGCGGGTTCTTTTTTGCTTCGCGCATGTAGAAAGGACATCATGAAAAGCCGCAAGCCGTATCTCGCCACCCTGCCCGGACTCATCCTGGGCTGTCTCGTTTGCTGCGCGCTCTGGGGCTCTGCCTTCCCCTGCATCAAGATCGGCTACGGCCTCTTTGGCATTCCCGCGCACGACAGCGCCTCGCAGCTGCTCTTCGCGGGTCTGCGCTTCACCCTTGCCGGCATGCTGGTCATTGTTGGCATGAGCGTGGCCCAGCGCCGACCGCTCGTTCCGCAAGCGCGTGATATCAAGCCCATCTGCATCTTGTCGCTCTTCCAGACCATCGGCCAGTACTTCTTTTTCTACCTTGGTCTCTCCCGTGCAAGCGCTATGTCAAGCTCCATCATCGAGGCCAGCGCCAACTTCTTGGCTATCCTCTTTGCCGCCCTGGCGTTTCGCACCGAAAAGCTCGATGCGGCCAAGGTGCTCGGCTGCGTACTGGGCTTTGCCGGCGTCGCGCTCGTCAACCTTTCGGGCGCGGACGGCACCTTTGGCTTTACGCTCGACGGCGAGGGCTTCATCCTGGCCTCCACCGTCGCGGGCGCCCTTTCGACCTGCCTGATCGGCATCTTCTCGCGCGAGCACGACGGCGTCTTGCTTGCCGGGTGGCAGTTCTTGGTCGGCGGCCTGGTCCTCACCGCCATCGGCTTTATGATGGGTGGCGAGCTCTCCCCCACGGCGATTGCCCCCGCCATCGCGCTCATCATCTACATGGCGCTTATCTCCGCGGTCGCCTACTCGCTGTGGTCGCGCCTGCTTGCCGTCAACCCCGTCAGCCGCGTCTCGGTCTTTGGGTTTATGAACCCCGTCTTTGGTGTGCTGCTGAGCGCGCTGCTGCTCGGCGAGGGTGCTGGCACGAGCCCCGTTACCGTCATCGTTGCCCTGCTGTTGGTCTGCAGCGGCATCATCATCGTCAACAAACCCAAAAAAGCTTAACGAACTGCCCTTATTTAGCAGAGGGGATTCATGTACTTTAGCTTAATGGAGTACATCGGTGAGCTGAGGGCCGCCACGCACGCAAGCGTGCACCCCCTTTTCCTAGCGTATCTGGACGCCGGCTTTCTTTTTCTCGGCCTTGACGCGGTAGAGCTCCGCATCGGCAGCGCGAAGTAAGTCTTGCCAGGTATCAACACTATCGCCGACCCGCGCGTAACCGATGGACATCCGCAATGCATACGGCACCTCGGCACGAGCGAGCTCGTCGTTAATCGCCGAACACAGGTCTATGATGTCCTGTTCCGCCGTCGCCTTTTGAAGCACCACGAACTCATCGCCACCATAGCGTGCGATAAAACCACCAGACGCCGAGCAGACCTCTTTGAGCGTAGCAGATATGACCTGGAGGGCATGATCGCCCTCAACATGTCCATACCGGTCGTTAATTTGCTTAAAGCCGTCGGCATCCATCATAAGCAGATACACATCATCGGCCTGGTCAGCACCCGAGAACAGCGACAGCATATAGGTCTCAAAACGGTTGCGATTGTTAAGGCCAGTCAACGGGTCGGTCGAGATCAGCTGCTCCTGACAAACAATGTAGAGCTGCAACATACTTAACATGATGCCGACACTAAGGCAGGGACCCGAATAAAAGACCTGAAAGACACCGGCCACCAAGGCCGGAATGGCGAAAAATGCCAAGGTTTGATAGATGGCCTTCTTTTGTAGGCTCTCGACCTTGCAAGATTGTATAAACGCATGCAGGGACGTATATATAACGTAGCAGTAGCTGACGATGGGCTGGATCATATAGACAAAACCGCGACGATACGCGCCCTGCGCATCGATATAGAACAGGGCGTGCGTCCAGTAGCTAGTAAACGCCAGTACGACTACCAGCACCGCAGGCAGCGTTACAAACGCCATCCTATAGCGCGCGGTCAAAAGGCGAGAACCCTGCACCGTCTCGGAATAGATAAACCAAATGAGGCACGCGGCGGCAAAGAGCGAAAACGAAACCGCGTTGGAAATCCAGTTGGCAGCAATGCCCAGCGTGCCGCCCACACCGTCCGAAAGCGTCCAGATTATATCGAATAGCATGTACGCGGCAGAGGTGTAACCGAGCGTACTAAACAATAACTGCTGGGTACTCGAGAACAAGGAGTGGCGACTTCGCGCGGCAAGCCCGATAAGAACAATCATGCATAGCAGGAATATCTCAATCTTGAGTGCCTTAACCACTAGACGCCATCCCTTCAATATCCAAGTGGTCAGAATCGCCCGATTCGTGTCTGGGCAATAAACACCCCTACTCCGCAGGGGTAAGGGGAATAATAGCAGAGCGCCCGAACGTCACTGCAAGACAGCTTTCGTTCGGGCGCTCAAACGGCGCGAATTGCACGCCGGCTTGATTGACTCGCGTCGACGATTACTCGCCATCGATGTCGGTCGCGACGGCCTCCTCGATGGCCTCGACACCGGCAGGCGACAGATCCTCTTTGCCGTGGCAGAACTTCTTATCGACCCAGCCGGTCAGAATCGGAGCCATGATTGCCGTGATGATGACGGCAGTGGCGATCTGCGCATACGCAGTGGGCGCAAGCTCGGCATAGCGCGGGGCGACCTCGGCGAGGGCGACCGGCGTGGTCATAGCCGTGCCGGCGATAGTGGAGCAGGCAACGGCCGCCTTGCCGTTACCACCGCACAGGCGCTCGAACGCAAAGGTAATGGGACCGACGATAAAGAGCGTGATGAGGCCCAGCAGGATGCCCGAAATACCGCCGGTGATAAAGCTCGAAAGGCTCATGGACGCACCGAGCTGAAAGCCGATAACGGCGATCGCGGGATTGGCGCCGGGGACCAGCAGATTCTTGATAAACGGGAACAAGTTGCCCAGGACCATGCCGATAACAAGCGGCAGGATGGATCCGATGATGGTGCCGACGGGGATGTTGGCGAGACCCGAGACACCGAGGATGATCATCGTGACGGCGGGGCCGGCCGTAAAGAACAGGATACCGACAGCGCCCTGCTCGGACTCATCGCCGAACTCGCCCATGATGCCCGTATAGAGCGCCATGTTGCAAAACGTGATGCCGCCGATGATAGACACGGAGCTCAGGCCCAGGAAGTTATCGTTAAAGAAATATGCCACACCCAAGCCAAGGGCGGCCGCAACAACAAGCTTGGGGATCAGTACGACGATGCCGGTCTTGATAGCGCCCGGCGTGGACTTAAAGCTGATGCCGGCGCCCACAAACAGCAGAATTGCGGCGACGATGGTGTTGGAACCACCGCGACAGGCGGCGGTAAAGAAGCCGCCGATCTCGAAGACCTGCGGGCAGAAGGTATTGAGCAAAAGACCGACGATCATCGGGTAGATCATGATGTCACCCGGGATGCGCGGTACTTTGAATTTCTTTTGCTCGTTGGCGGTCGCTTCCTGTGCCATGAAACCCCCATTTCCGCTGACGCAGAACAAAAGCCCACGTCACGCTTTGCTACAGTAAAGTTTGACCATGGTACCAGAAGAAATAGACCAGCTCGGTGAAAAATTCGACAAGTTGGGATGGAACGAGATTCGGCGCCCGCGACGCCACCCCTATATAAGGCTCAAGACGATATAGAGTACGATGCCCGAGACGCAGCACCACAGCATCGATTTTGTCTTGACCGCCACGACCACGACGCCGGCGGCCGCAATCCAGGGAACCAAGGCAGGCCAGAGTCCCGCGTCGAACGCGCCGGGGCTCACCAAGTCGTTGGCGACCAGCGCGGCAAAGGCAGCGGGCGGGATATAGCCCAGGGCCTCGGTAATACGGGGCGACAGGGTCCGCCCGCGCAAGGCGAACGCCGGCGCGATGCGAAAGAACGCGATAGCAGCCCACGACGACAGCCACAGAACCAAGAACTCGTTAACGGGCATCGCGGGCACCTCTTCCGTCAAATACAGCATCGCACGCCAGCGCAATGGCAATGCCGACCACGACGCTTGCCGGCACGGCAATATTCGCGAGGCCCAAGAACTTGCATACGGCGACGGACACCGCGCCCGAAACCGCCGCGACAACGTTACCGCGCGACAGCCGCTGCGAAAAGAGCAGGCAGATAAAGAGCGAGGTGCAGACAAAGGCTGCAATGGCGGTGGGAACATCGACAACGGCGCCGACGATGGCGCCCATCGTACACGAAACGCCCCATGTTGCGATGAGGATCACGTTGAGCACAAAGGACTCGCGCGGGCCCCAATCCTCCCCTTCAACCAACTTGGCAAGCGAGATGCCATATGCCTCCTCGGTAAGTGTCGCGGCAACAGCCAGCGTCTGACGCTTCGAGGCACCCCTCAGATGCGGTGCGATCGATGCCGAGTAAAGCGCAAAACGCGAGGAGATGGCGGCAACGCTCGCGACGATCGATGCTGCAGGCACACCCGCCAGCCACAGGTTGCAGATCATAAACTGGCCGCTGCCCGTCACAAACGTACTGCTTAGAGCAAAGACCATCCAGGGCTCCATTCCCGTCTGCCCCATGATCATTCCGCACGGCGCGCCTATTGCAACATAGGTAAGCATCACTGGCCAGACGGTTCTAACGATTTTGAGCACCATACGTTTCTCATCCTGACAAGGTCTCCGAGCCGCATGTAGCGACACGGCAGAATCATCATCCGGCAGCAACCGAGTTCACCTACAATTGCCACCGGATCGAAAGACACAACTTTTTAGGAAGTCATTATGACAGCTATCGATCGAGACCGGGCGCGCGCGGCCTTCAAAAGCTACACCGATGCCTACGACGCCACCAACCCACGCATCGCGCTCAAAATCGAGCATACGTACCACGTGGCCGAGGCATGCGATGCCGTAGCGCGCGAGCAGGGCTGGTCGTCAGAAGATATTGACCTGGCATGGCTTTGCGGCCTGCTACACGATATGGGCCGCTTTGAGCAGCTGCGACGCTGGGACACCTTTAAGGACGCCGAGAGCATGAGCCATGCGGCGCTGGGCATCGAGGTCCTCTTTGGCGAGAATCCCGCCGATGCACCCGCCACGACAAACATCCGTGACTTTATCGAAACCGGTGCGCATGACGAGCTCATCCGAGCGAGCATCGCCTATCACAGCGACTTTCGCCTGCCGGCACAACTCGACGAGCGTACACGGTGCTTCTGCGATATCGTGCGCGATGGCGACAAGATCGACATTATGCGCACCATCGCCGACAGCACCGTCGATACCATCCTCAAGGTGGATGAGGACGCGTTTCTAGCCAGTCGCTTCTCGGTACCGACGCTTGCCGCCTTTGACGAGCATCGGTGCGTCGCGCGCGACGAGCGCAACGAGCCGGCGGACTACCTGGTGGGACTCATCTGCTTTATGTTTGAGCTCGTCTATCCAGCGAGCCGCACGCTGGCGCGCGAGCAGGGCGATATCTACCGCCTGCTCGACGCGCCCTTTGGCATTACGCGGCCCTTTACCGACCCCGCCACGCAGGCGACTTGGAGCCGCCTTAAGGACGAGATGCGCGACTGGCTGGCGCGCGCCTAGCGCTCAAGCTGGGCCAGCAGTTCCTCGACGACCTCGACGGCATCGCCGACAACCTTGTACTGGGCAGCACCAAAGATGGGGGCATCCGGGTCCTCGTTGATGGCGATAATGCACTCTGCCCCACCGATGCCGGCAAGATGCTGGATGGCGCCCGAAACACCGATACTCACGAGAAGCTTGGGCGAAACCGATACGCCGGTCTGGCCAATCTGATGGCGACACTCCAACCAGCCGGCCTCCACGACAGGTCGCGTGCAACCAAGCTCGGCTCCCAGAGCCTCGGCGAGCCTTCGCATCAGGGGCAGATTCTTCTTGGAGCCAATGCCGCGGCCCACCACGACCAAGCGCTCGGCATCGGCGATCGAGGCCTGCTGCCTCCACTCCTCGGCGGGAATCGAGATCTCGACACGAGCCTTAGCATCATCCGCAAGCGATATCTGGGTGATCGTGCCGGAGCGGTCGTAGTCAAAGTCGGGCGCCTTAAAGATGCCGGGACGAACCGTTGCCATCTGGGGACGATGATTGGGGCAGACGATGGTGGCCATCAGGTTGCCGCCAAACGCCGGACGCGTCTGTTGCAGCAGCCCCGTCTCCGTATCCATCGAAAGTACGGTGCAGTCAGCCGTAAGGCCCGTCTGCAAGCGCACGGCAACGCCGGGTGCCAGTTCGCGGCCAAAAGCGGTCGCACCGTATAGGATGGCCTCGGGTTTGCGTTCGGCTACCAAATCGCAGATCAAGCGGGCGTAGACCTCCGCATCGTTTTGGCGCAGGCGCTCGTCGCGACAGGCCAGGACTTCGTCGGCGCCCGCGCAAACCAGATGCTCCAGGTCGCCGAGAGAACCCTCGGGACCCATACCGATCAGTGCCACCAGACGGCAGTCGCGAGCATCGGCAAGCTCGCGGCCCTTGCCCATAAGCTCATAGGCAACGGGAGTCACCGTATCGTGCTCGTCGGTCTGCGCGAATACCCAAATGTCTCGATATGCATCAAGGTTCACCGCACCAGCGGCCTCGTCACGCTCGATCGAGATAGCGTTGACAGGGCAGGCGTCGACGCACCCACCGCATAGGATGCAGCCGTCGGTTACGCGGGCGCATCGGCTGGGTCGCTCGCCTTCCACTACGATGCCGCCCGAGGCACAGGCGCGAACGCAGCGACCGCAGCCGATACAGGCTTCGCTATCGATAATCAGTCCGCTCATCTATGCCATCCCCTCGATAATCTTGGCAAGCTTTGCCGCCTGCTCGGACGCCGTCCCCTCAACGGCCTCGCACGTTTGGTCACGGTCGGGCACAAACGAGCGCACGACCTGTGTCGGCGACCCGGCAAGACCGCAACGCGCGGGGTCGGCGTTCACGTCGGCGGCACTGACCACGCGCACGTCCGCCTCCTCCGCCGCGCGAATACCGGCAATACTCGGCATACGCAACTGGCCAATCTCCTTGGCAGTCGTCATCGCGCACGGCATCTCAAGGTACACCGTCTCCTCGCCGGCATCGCATCCGTGAACGAGCGCCAGCGAGCCACAGGTCGTAAAGCCCGCGCTCTGCACGCAGCTCACGTCGGTCACGCAGGGAATCTCAAAGGCACCGGCAAGCTCGGGACCAATCTGGGCCGTATCGCCATCCACCGCCATCTTGCCGCAGATGAGCAGGTCGAAGTCCTCGTCGAGCGCCTCGATGCCGCACTTGAGGGCGTAGGTGGTCGCCAGGGTATCGGCACCTGCAAAGGCGCGATCGGTCAGCAGCAGCGCGTCGTCGGCACCGCGGGCGATGCAGTCGCGCAGCAGCGACTCGGTCGCGGGGATGCCCATCGACACCACCGTTACGCGCACGTCCATGCCAAAGCCGATAAAGTCGTCTTTCAGCGCCAGCGCGCATTCCAAAGCGCTCGCATCAAAGGGATTAATGACCGCCTGCTTGCCATCGCGCACGATGGTATTGGTCTTGGGGTCCATCTTGACCTCGGTGCTGCCCGGCACGGCCTTGACGCACACCACCATATGGAAATCGCTCATCTTCACGCGCCCCCTTTCTGGACAAGCTCATCCAAGAGCTTCTCCGAAAACAGGTTGCCGCGACCCAGCTGCCCGTCGGGATCGAGCTGGAGCTTGAGCCGCGCCGACTCGACCATGGCCTCGTGACCGTACATCGTCTCTAAGAAGCCCGCCTTGATCTTGCCGACGCCGTGCTCGGCAGAAACGGCACCGCCCATAGCCGTTACCTCCGCAGCCCACTGGGCAAACAGCTCGCCACCGCGACGGTAGTCCTGCGCATCGCGCGGCAGGATGTTCACATGCAGATGGTTGTTACCGATGTGCCCCCAGGCAGCAGATTCAAGCCCGCTTTCGGCCAGTGTGCGGCGATAGAGGGCCACGACATCGGCAAGGCGTGCATTGGGCACCGACATGTCCGAACCCAGTTTGGTGATGGTGGGATCCGTGCGGCGACGCTCGTCGATAAGCATGTTGACGCTCTCGGGGACCGCATGGCGGAAGAACCGCTGGCACTCGCGATCAACCTCGGTGCGCGCGACCCATGTCGCATCGTCGCGGCCACCCGCAAACTCGAGCACCCATCCCAGGTGGTACAGTTCCTCGGTCGCCTGGGCCTCGTCATCGCAGTCGAGCTCCACGTAGACACAGACCTTGGCCTCTTTGTCGAGCGCCGGCAGCGAGGCAAACGCCGTCGACTGCTCGCGCTGGCGACGTAGAATATCCAGGGTGCCAGCGTCGAAGTACTCGATGGCAGCCGCATGGGACAGGACGGGACGCACGGAATCGGTAAAGGACACGGCCTTGTCTTCGCTATCGAAAAAGCAGCTCACACCCCAAACGACCGCAGGCGCCGCCTGCAGGGCAATCTCGAGCTCGGTGATAACGCCGAGCGTGCCGCAAGCACCGATAAAGAGGTCGATGGCGTCCATTTCGTCCGCAACGAAATAGCCTGAGGCATTTTTTGTCTTGGGCATGGTATAGCCGGGAAGATCGAGCTCGAGCGTACGGCCCACTGCCGTCACGAGCGACAGGTGGCGGCCCTGGGCAAAAGCCTCGCCGCGCTGAAGCTCAAGCAAATCGCCATCAGCCAGCGCGACGTGGAGTCCCGTGATATGTGGGCGCATGGGACCGTAGGCGTAGCTGCGGGCACCAGAGGCGTTACATGCCGCCATGCCGCCCAGACAGGCAGATGCCTCGGTGGGATCGGTGGGAAAGAACTGCTCGGGGGCCTCTTGGAACTCCTCGTAGGCCTCAAGCGATGCCTGGTCCCAACCAGCGGTCGGCAGCACCTTCTTGCCCAGCTGCTTGCGCAGTTCCGAGAGCACAACGCCCGGCTCCACGCGCAGCAGAAATTGGCCTTGTTCATCGCGGCGAAGGCCCAAGTAGCGATTCATGCGGGAAGTATTGAGAATGTGACCGCCATGAGGCACGGCGCCGGCGGCAAGGCCGGTCCG